>JAJZDO010000646.1 GCA_021805955.1 Acidobacteriota bacterium | reverse complement strand
GGAACAGCTTGAACGTAAAAATATACGGCGTCGCGCTGATCTCCAGCACCATCCCGTTCCGTCCGGAACAGTGAATGGTTCCCGCCGGAATCGACACATGCGAATGCCTTTCCACCGGCCACGTATTGACGTACTTCTCGGCCGGAAACGAACGCTCTCCGGTCTGCGCCACACGCAAATCCTGCTCCATCTGCGCCCGATCGATCCCCTCCTTCAGCCCCAGGTACACCACCGCGTCCGGCTCCGCATCCAGCAGGTAATAGCTCTCATCCTGCGTATACGGAATGCCGAATTTTTCCTGGATAAAAGAAGTCAACGGATGTACCTGCAGCGAAAGATTGCCGCCGTCTACGGTATCGAGAAAATCGAATCGAATCGGAAATTCCGCGCCAAATCGTCTTCGAATCTCCGCGCCCAGCAACTCCTCCGGATGCTGATGCACCAGCGTCAGCGCCGGCAATTCCACCGACCGCGAACCAAACCCCAATCGCAGGCTGTTTTCCTCTGGCACGCAGTCGAAACACCACGCAAAATTCGGAGGCTCCTTCGGCAAATCGAAATGCCGCCGCATCCATTCCCCGCCCCACGGTCCCGGATCGAAAAACGGCACCACCCGGAATGGCCGCCTGCATGTTTTCTTTAGTCCATGCCGATACAGTTCGCCCGCAATCATCTGCGGAGCGCCGGGAACATTCGTATCCAGAAAAAAATCGATCTTCTCGAATACAGCCAGCCGGACTTTGTCCGCCGCCCGCCAATCGATGAAGAACGCGCGCTTATACAATTCCCGCGCCGACGCTTTTGCATTGCCCGCGCCCAGGTTCCCAATCTGATGCGCTCGCTGACGTCGCTGAATCTCCCATCGCGTCAGGTCCGCGTAGATCAAAACGTCCCATTCCTGCGCGATCTCCGCCGCACCCGTTCCCAGCACAACCATCAGGCCCTTGGCATGGGAACGCGCCTGCGCCCGCAGCGATTGCATCCGCTCCGTAGAGAGAAAATCCGCAATCGTCCACGGCTGCATCTTTGCAAAGACAGGATCATCGCCTAACGTGTCCGTAAATTGCGCTTCCAGTTCACTCGCGTCTTTCAACGCATCCGCCGTCTTCAACAAAACATCAGGCCGCAACCGCTGCGCCAGTTCGCGTTCGACCTCCGCAAGGTCCACGCCGGGGTAGCATTCGACAACTAGCACCGTCCGCTCGCGTTCGCCGATCGCCAACTGAATCGTTGCCGCAATCGGCTCCCAGCCGGCAACGCAATCTTCGTCCTTCTGCGTTACCGGGACCACAGGGAATTTATCGTAGTTTCTCTTCATCGTCGATTGCGTTGTCTCGGTCTCTGCCTGTTTTTGTCGTACCTGCTGCGGGTGCCCCAGGTCTCGATTCTGAGACCTGGGGTTTTCTGGTCCTCACATACGAAATCACGCGGTCACAGACCTGGAGGATCATTCCTGCTTGGTTTTCGTGGCTTTCAGAATTGTGACTGCCCCGGCCTTCAGGTTGACGGTGGCCAGCGTGCGACCATTCTCCTGCGTCACAGGCACCGTCTCTTCCGTCATTGTATCGACAACTTTGTAGTCGCCCAGAAAGCTGACGACGGCCTTTTGCGTATCTGCCCAGTTGGAAAGCACAGCCGCAAGCCCATCCGGCTGCACCATCCCGCGAAACATGATCTCTCGCGAGCCCTGCGTCAGCGAAACCTGTTGATGACTCGCATCCGCCTGCGAAGGCGCCACGATCCATTGCTGCACCACTGGATTGAACCGCATGTCGTACGCCAGCGACACCGCCGACTCAAAATAGATCACCTGCCCTTTGCCATAGCTATGCTTCACTTCAAACGGTTCTCCGTCCGGCGTGCGCAGCACCGCCTCGGCGCCTTGCAGTTTCAGCGGCAGTCTCCACAATTCTCCGCCCTCTTCATTCTCCGCTGTCACGGAGTATGGATGGTCCGGCTGCACCGGATACAAATCCGTCGCCTCCACGCCGAATAGGCCCGTCAGTCCTCCCGGAATTGTCGGGCGAATCGTCCCGGTCGCATCCTTCCATCCCGTCAGTCCATCCGCCCACAACGTCCCGCCCTGGCGCACGTAGGTCTTCAGCGCCGCAATCGCCGCATCGTCCAGCGCATACGAATACGGAATATACAGCACGTCGTACTTCTGCAGCTCACCTCGCTTCAATTGGTCGAGATCGACAAAGTCTGTCGGGACATGCGCCCGATGCAGCGCCAGGTAACAGCCCCGCAGAGAATCCTCTACTTCGTCCTGGCGATGCTGCCTTCCATCCAGGCTGATCAGCACCTGCGCCTCGCGGTTGTACAGGATGGCCACTTTCGCCGCCTGCGGATGCGCCTGGTTCAACCACGGATTTTTCTGCAGCGTCTCGGCAATCGCTTTCACCGCCGGCACTCGCACCGACGGAGTTCCATTCAGGCTCACCAAAGACCACTCCCCGGCCTCCGTCCCGCTCACGCGCGGATTCCATAGCCAGAAGATCACCGCGCGAGCTCCTGCGCCGTATGCGTCCCACACCCAGCGCGTCAAATCCCCCGGCGTCTCCGTCAACGCGAATGCGCCCGTGTACGCGACCGGCCCACTCTGCAGTTCCGTCACCCACAGCGGCTTCTTCGGCTGCGCCACACTGGCGCCCGCCATCAGGTCCAGCCGATATGCATACAGTTCGCCGTAATCTTTTTCCGGCGTCGTGGACTGCATCGTCCAATGCATCGACACCCCCACAATGTCCTGGATCTTTTTTTCCTTCCACGCATCCTGTCCCGCCGCATCGCCAATCGGGCGTGTCACATTAAAATGCACAGGATGATTCGGATCGATCGCCAGCACTTGCTGCCTTACCCAGTCCAACTGGTTGATCAGGTTATCGACGCTGAATGCTCTCCAGTCGATCACGGCGTTGTAGTCGGTCCAGTAGTTCTTCAGTTGCGCGTCGGTGATGGTCACATCTGAAAACTGCTTCAGTGGCCGGAACCACACACGATTCAAATTCCCCACAGTCCCATACTTCGCCTGCAGCCAGTTTCCAAAGGCGCGAAACGTCGTCGGCTCGGTATCGTACTTCTCCGGCTCATTCATCAATAGCCATGCGCCTTGCGCCGGATTGTTCTTATACCGCTCCACCACCTTCCTTAAATAAACTTCCGCCGCTGCGCGATTCGCCGGATCGTTCAAATTGACGCGATTGTGGTAGAACGTCGTCTTCCCCGCCCATCCCGGCGGATCTTCCGGGCACAAGGTCGCTGCAATCTGGATTCCGTTCTTCGCCGCCGCGTCGTAGATCCAGTCGTAGTGGCTAAAGTCCCACACGCCCGGCACCCGCTCCACATCGTCCCAGATCACAAAGATCCGCACCAGCGTCAGGCGAAGTATGGGACTGT
>JAJZDO010000081.1 GCA_021805955.1 Acidobacteriota bacterium | reverse complement strand
AATAATACTGACAGGTTGACCACGACCTTAACCAACGAGTGACAGTGTCACTCTACAATAATCAGACAGGCAAAGATTGCAGGTTCGAGAACTACGCGTACGCGCGCAACATCGCCACCACCAGCGTCGAAGACCCACCCAGCCCTGAACCCGCCGGCACATCCGCCCGCGTCGTCAGTCGCACTGAAAGCAGCTTCTCGTCGGCAAATTTCTCCTCGACAAAAAGGTGAACATGCTTCAGCAGGTCAAGATTCCCATCCATAGGAATCGCTCCGCCGCTTCGCTCATAACGAGCCGATTTCTTCTGATCGCAGGAGACAAATTCCAGCTTGCCCTCAGCCAGTGGCTCAATCGTCGCATACACGTAATGCCCGATCGTCGCATTGAGGATTGCGCCTCCATACGTGTCGCAATACGGAGACACATCCGTCCCTCCACCTGCCAGCCCCAGGCGAAGCGGCGCCCGCGAACGAATCTTCATCCCTGATCCTCTCCCGTATCCACTCCGACGCAGTCACTCGGCGCGCTTCGGCGTAGTTCTCGAACCTGCAATCTTTGCCTGTCTGATTATTGTAGAGTGACACTGTCACTCGTTGGTTAAGGTCGTGGTCAACCTGTCAGTATTATTCTGCCAGAACCCGATCCTTGCCCTGTTGAGGTGCTCGCAGGAGTGGGGGAGTGCTTGACGAGGTGGAAGTTGAAGGCAAGACCTGGAAGGAACGCCTGGCGTGATCGGGCATTCAGAGTTCTCCTCGGCAACTCCCGCTGACAGCTCAGCCCTCGACACGAATACTTGTTTCTGATCTCCTGTACACTACCGCCATGACGATCCTCTTGCTGGAGCATTCCTTCGAGTGGTTTGGCAAGCATGCTGGTCTCGGGCTGCTGCGAGAACATCTGCTCCGCAACGGATGCCCGGTGGAATCAATTTACCCCATGCCAGGGGCCTTCCACAGAATGATCGGCAAAGCCTACTCAACGGCGCTCCGCCTGCCCGCCAGAAACCAGACAACGGCCGCCGCAGAGATGCGCTTTGCATTGAAACTGCGCATGCTCCGGTATGCCGGACACGTCCTTAATATCGAATACTACCTGCCGCTCGCCGGCGTCCTGAAAGGCAACGGGAATTGGGTGGCAACCCTGCATCAGCCGCGTCGCTGGTGGACCCCGGAGATGCTTGATCAGTTGCGCGAAGTGCCTCGGCTGATTGTCCTCAGCGAGAACTTCATCTCCGAGTTCAGCGACGTGCTGCCCCGATCGCGGATGACCCTGTTACCTCATGGCGTGAACGCGGAATTCTTTCGCCCCAACGAAGAAATGCGCTGCCGCCATCACAAGCATCTGCTTTATGTCGGCACCTGGCTGCGCAACTCGCAGATGTTCAGTCGGCTCGTACCCCGGATTGCCGAGCGTTTCCCCGATGTCGTCTTCGATCTCGTCGTCCCTGGGCCTGCCAGAACAGATCCCGCGCTGACCGCCCTGCTTCATCACCCGGCCGTGCGATGGCACCAGAATCTCTCCGATGACGAGCTGCGCAATCTCTATCAGAAGGCCACCGGCATGCTGATGCCCATGGAGGACAGCGGTGCCAACAATGCCATCGTCGAGGCGCTGGCCTCCGGCCTGCCGATTCTTACCACCGATGCCGGAGGCATCCGCTCCTATGGCGGCGGAACGATCTTTCCGCTCGTCGCCAACAATGACGACGAAGCACTACTGGAGATGGCCAGCGATTTTCTCGCCGATACCTCCCTGCGCGAATCCACTGGAGCCGCAGCGCGCCGCTTTGCCGTCGAGCATCTGGACTGGACTGTAGCGGCAAGAAAGTATATGGAAACCTATCGCACTCTTGGATTCATGGCCAGATGATGGCGATCCCCACCTCACCCGCAAGGCGCGCATGAAGCTCTCGAACATCTGGTCCTGGACAAAGATTCTGACGGGTTTTTTTTCACTGCAACTGCTGGTGCAGGCCATCTCGGCCCTCATCGGCATCGTGATCGTACGCGTGGTCGACAAACACGAATACGCTTTTTACACCATTACCAACGCCTTTCTCGCCTCCGCCTCCAATATGGCCGACAGCGGCATAACCGTTGCGCTCACGGCAATCGGAGGCAGGGTCTGGCAGGATCGCATCGGCTTCGGACGCCTGATCAATACCGCCTTCAGCATCCGAAAGTGGTTCACACTGATCGTCATCGTCTTCATCGTCTGCTCGTTGCCCGTGATGCTCTTTCGCAACGGCGCTACGGGGATGAAAATTTCGGGCCTGACAGGAGCGCTGATTCTCTCCGTGCTTTTTCAGTTCGGCGCGGGCATTTACCTCATCGTTCCGCAGTTGCACTCCGACTATAAGCTGTTGCTGCGTGTCGCGCTCTACTCCGCGCTCCTGCGCGCAGCGCTGCTGGCCATTGCCTGGCTCACCGTACTCAACTCGTTCACCGTGGTGCTGATGAACTGCGCCGCATTTGCCTTCACCATGTGGATTTACCGGCGCTATGCCCGCAAACAAGTGGACCTGACCGCAGCGCCTGATCCCGATATACGCAGGTCGATTCTCCGGATTGTGCGCAAACAGGTTCCCTACGAACTGTACGGCGTACTCTCTGGCCAGATCAGCATCTTTCTCATGACGCTGTTCGGCACCAACTCCAGGGTCGCCGATGTCGGTGCGCTCTCGCGCATCGGCATGCTCTTCGCGGCGATGACCGGCGTGCTGACAAACATCCTCATTCCCCGTTTCGTCCGCTGTCAGGACAACAAGCGTCTGACCGGATTGTTCCTGAAAATTCTTCTTCTCTTCTGTGCCGCGGTCTGTTCCATCCTGATTCCCGTGGGACTGTTCCCGGAACAGGTGATCCGAATTCTGGGAAGCCAGTATGCAAGCCTCGGTCGGGACTGCCTGCTGGCCGTCAGCGTTTCTGTTGTGGCCACGCTCCTCGGCGCCGTATGGACGATTAACTCCAGCCGCGGCTGGATCATTCCCGCCTGGATCGGTCTCAGTGTCGGCATCGGCGCTCAGATTCTCAGCCTTCTCGCCTTCAATATCCACACGGTACACGGCGTTCTCATGATGGGTCTGAGTGTGAACTGTGCTGGCCTTGCCATCAATCTTCTGGCAAGCCTGTGGTTTCTGCATCGGGCCAGCAGAAACCTCGATGTGCGGCTTTGAAGAAGAATCACGATTCCTGCGCACGAGCCAACATCGCGCGGCGCGGCTTCTCCTGAGGGAACGCTGTGCGAGTCTCCAGCCTCGCCGCGTGTGCCAATCGTGAAACAGCCTTCAGGATCAGTCAGCTTTCCCCACGGAATGATCCTGATACGCTTTCTGCAGCACATAGAAAGCCTGCTTCTTCTGGCCCTGGTCGCTGATCAGTCCCTTGCGGTTGAATCCATCCCT
>JAJZDO010000714.1 GCA_021805955.1 Acidobacteriota bacterium | reverse complement strand
TTAAGAAGTAGATGGACTTAAAATCCGCAGGGAGCAATCCCGTGGGGGTTCAAGTCCCCCTCCGGGCACCATAGATAATAAACGACTTATTTGTAAATTGACTGTCTTTATGAAGGCAGTCAATTTTGTTTGATGGCTGTTCTGATGGCTGTTGGGTTCTTATGCCGATGCATTGGCTGCCGATGCGGTGATCCGCTCGACAACAGACTGCGTGTGCTGCGGAGTGAGATGGGAGTATCTGGCGGCCATCACAATAGTCTTGTGCCCGGCTGCTTCTTGTATCTCTTTGATGGTTGCTCCGGCCATTGCAAGCCAAGAACAGAACGTGTGCCGATTGCCATGCCAGGTATAGCCAGCGATCTTGGCCTCTTCAAGCGCGGGCTGGAACCACGGACGAACATCAGGTGCATTGGTGGTGTGGGAAAATACTTGATCGGATGCCTTTGGCTTTGGCGGTCGGATTGACCGGATCGCTGCAAGAGCGTCAGCGTTGAGGCGCACAGTGCGGGCCGACCCGTTTTTCGTCTTCGTCAATTCGATAGTGCGGCGATCCATATATACCTGTCCCCATGTGACCGTGTACTGCTCCGTCAACCGCATCCCCGAATTGACGGAGACGATCAAATCGGCGAGATGATCCGGGTTATTGATACGAACCACGTCACAAAGGCGGTTGTATTCCTCGCGTGACAGGAAACGATACCTGCCAGCAGGCTCTTTGCGCTGGCGGACGAGCCGGGCGGGATTGATGCTCACCTTGCCGTTGCGCAGTCCTTCCCGGTAGCAGAGGCTGATAAGACTCTTATAGCGGTTGGAAGTGGCCGCAGATGTCTCACGGGAGCGGAGCCAGCGGTCCAACTCTTGCGGCGTAATCTCTGAAGCTGGGCGGGAGCCCATAGCCTCACGCACGATGGCTGCTCTGCTAATGTAGTTGCGGCTGTCCTTGTGGTCTGTCGTAAACTCCAGTGCGTCGTCAATCAACTCTGAGAGCGTGACGATCTTGCTGTTACGCAGTTCGGGCAGTTTGCGACCTGCAATCGCATCGACTTTGCGTGATTGGTACAGTTTGATGGCGTCCGACTTGCGGCCAACTTTTTCTCTGTGGCGTTTACCTGCCGCGTGATAATGAATCCACCAAATGCCTGTACCTTCAGGATACTCATAAACTCCCCGCATGGAATTCCCTCCAATGGCTGTTCCATCGGAATCAATATATCAAATAGTCCGATGCGAAAACGATTAGAGACTTAGTTTGCGCTGTGCGGATGTAAAATCCGAAATATTCCGAAAATCGTCAGGACCGTCTCGGTGGTTTCATATTCAACTGGCAAGAGGCTTCGGATGGTCGCTACGGGCAAAGTGCTGCAGATCGGTGACAGGAATCAATACTCGGCTGCCGATTCTTCGCGTCGAGAGATGCTTGTTGGCGATGAGATAATCCAATCCGCGCTCACTAATGGAGAGCATCTGCGCAGCTTCCTGACGACTGACCAGCAATTTGCTGTGAGGCGCAATAGTAGTGGCATTTCCTGATGGTTTTTTGCGTGTGCCGTTGATTTGCCTCATGCTGTAGTCCCGTTTCCTTTAAAAAATTCCTGTCCGCAAGACGGCTGACGTAGATTTCTCCGCTGTCTATGCCGAGCCTGCTCCGCTTGAATGCGCATGTCCAATACTTGTTATCTATACCCCTATCGGTTCTGGCTATAGGGGTATGGGTTAGGAGACAGCTTCCGGGCCGAGACCACCGCACCCGCGGAAGATAGGTGCCCTCGCGAAGGGGCGGAAGACGAGCGCTTCGCGCTATATACCACCGCCTCGCATCTCTCCGCCGCGCACGACCTGGCAGATCTTAAAGCCGTAGCCGAAATGGCGCGACTCAGCAAGAGGTGTCCGCTCCCCAGGGAGACTCAATGCCCAGAATGCGTCGATACAGGTCGTGATCGTGCATTTCCGAATTCTTCCATCCCCACCTCCACCCTCATCGACCCAATTACAAAGCCGGAATTCCCTTTAGACCTCGCTGACTTGCCGCTTTTATCTGCACCAACTGCTGACCGTTAGGTCTTAGGGAGCGATCGTCGTTTCCGCGGCTAGACGCAGATCTCGGGAGGATGCGCCAACACGCACTGTTCTTGGTCCGCTGGCAAGTGCCCACCGGTCCGTGGCCGTCGACCAGTATTGCAACGAGCGCAGCGGAACATGCATCGTGACTTTCTGGGATTGCCCGGCATTCAGATGGATGCGATCAAAGGAGCCCAGGGCATGGACGGCGAACTGCGCCTTGGGATTCTGCCGATTCTCCGGTGCATCCAAATAGACTTGCGGGACTTCATCGCTGGCGGCGTGCCCGGTGTTCCGTAAGGTGAAGCTCACGTCGAGTCCACCGTCGGCGGCGCGGGCAACTTTCAGTCCTGAGTACTCAAAACGTGTATACGACAGGCCATAGCCGAAGGGAAATTGCGGCTTCAGCTTTTGCCGGTCATACCAGCGATAGCCCATGAAAATGCCTTCGGAATAGATCGTCTTTCCTTTCCCCTCTACATGCGATGCACGCTCTGGATGTGCCGGATCGTTGGCGACGCCCTGGTCCAGCCGCTGCGGCCAGGTAAAGGGCAGTCTGCCTGCCGGGCTCACTTTGCCGAGCAATAGATTCGCCGCCGCCCACCCACCTTCATCTCCGGGAAACCACATGAGTAGGACGCCTCGTACTTTCGACAGCCACAGCATTGCGACTGGCTCGGTAACGTTGAGCACAACCACGGTGTTGGGATTTGCAGCGGCAATGTCAGAGATTAGCTTGTCCTGATCGCCGGGAAGATGAAACACGGGCTTGTCCGCGCTCCAGGCAAAGACCACTACCATCCGCGAGTGTTTTGCCGCAGCAATGGCGGCATCATAATTTCTCTGCTGTTGTGCCGGCGTCACCCAACTCAGTCTGACTTGCGTTGGATGGTTCGATGTGTCCGGCTCTACCGAGACCTTCAAGCGATGCCGGCCTGCAGTCAGATTGGCGCTCACGCGAAGATTATCCAGCCCATCCGTCGTTGGCAGTACATTGTCCTGGCCAGCCTGCGTAATATCGCCATGGATGACCATCTGTTCGTTCGCAGCTAATTTCTTGCCGTCCAAAGTTAGGGACGCATAGCAGCCCAGATTTTCGAGATGGAGGATGTACGTACCCGTAGCGGGGACGGTCAGCGTGCCCTTCCACGTTGCTGTCGAGTTGGTGGGAAGTGCCTTGCCGTTGGAGTTGGTAAAACTAAGCTGGCCATCGACCTGCTGTGCTTTTCCACTCTTCGATGTGCGCTCCAATCCTGGCTTTCCCTGATGAGACAGGAATTCCGCGGGAATCGCGGTGCCGGTCATGTCATCGGCCACGGCATAGGCGATGTGAACATTCGGG
>JAJZDO010000834.1 GCA_021805955.1 Acidobacteriota bacterium | reverse complement strand
AGCTCAGCGCGGTTATCTGGGTGCGCAGGTCAACACGCTGAATGCCGTCTCACAGGTGGAAACCACGCAGCAGCAGAACATCCTTGCGGCGCAAAACAGCGTCCAGGCGACCGACTACGCGCAGGCGACCTCGAACCTCTCGAAGTACGAGGTTCTCAGCCAGACCGGTATCTCGGCTCTGGCCCAGGCCAACAGCCTGCAGCAGGAAGTCACCAAGCTGTTGCAGTAAACTCTCCAGCCCGGCGATGGGGAAGCGCGATCTGCTCTTCCCCATTCCGGTTTTCGTACGAGGTTGAAGTTTGAGCTGTCGTTGCATTGGGACAGGCTCATCGAAAAGTTTCCCGCGCGGTTCTGGACGTGCTTCGCTTATACCGGAGGTTCGAATGGGCGTAGTTGGGATCAGTTTTGGTTCTCCGATCAGTGGTGCTGGTTTCAATGTGAGCCAGACCGTGAGTGAGATTGTGGCCAATCTTCAGAATGTCGAGATTCCCTGGAAGAACCAGCTCAGCGCGACGAACGCGCAGGATACCGCGATCTCCAATTTGGGAACCCTGCTCTCGCAGGTTTCGACGGATATGAGCAATCTAACGAACTTTCAAGGCGTTATGGCGGGGAAACAAGGGTCCAGCTCGGATCCGAATGTCATTGCGCTCACATCCGCCTCCTCGTCTGCCGTTGCGGGCACGCACACGATTGTGGTCAATTCGCTTGCCTCCACCTCTTCCGGATATCTCACAGAGATCACCAATTCTTCGGATACACTCTCCGGCTCACTGACGATCCAGGTCGGTTCGGGCACTGCGCAGACGATTACGATCGGCTCGTCCAGTAACACGCTCTCGACCCTGGCAACGGCCATCAACTCCGCCGGCATCGGCGTCAATGCAAGCGTAATCACGGATGCAAATGGTTCACGGCTCTCGCTGGTCTCCGGCACATCCGGAGCGAGCGGCGGTCTTACCGTTACATCGAGCGTGACGGACACGACCACGAGCACCGCTCTGAGCTACACCTCGGCTACAGCAGGAGCAAATGCCAGCTTGGTTGTCGATGGTGTCAGCGTCTCGGCGTCGTCGAATACGGTCAGCACCGTTATTCCTGGCGTAACGTTTCAGTTGCTTGCGCCTTCGCCGGTGACCAGTGGAACTCCAGAGACCGTGCAGGTACAGATTCTGAATGACAACACGGCTGTGGTTAGCTCCATCGGTCAGCTTGTCTCTGATTACAACTCCGTGATCAGCGCCGTGAATGCGCAGGAGACGAACAACGTTTCGGGTACTCCGGAACCCCTTTTCGGCTCGCCGACACTGGCTATGTTTCAGGAGCAGCTGCTCAGCTCGATCAATCAGTCCAATACGCAGGGCAACATCGGAAGCGTCACGCAACTCGGTATCTCCGTCAACAACGACGGTACGCTTTCGCTGGACACCAGCACGCTGAACACCGAGTTGAATCAGGATTATTCCGGCGTGGTGAGCTTCTTCCAGAACGCCGGGAGTTGGGGGCTGAATTTCTCTACAGCGCTGAACAATCTGGGCAACAGCTCGCCAACGGGGATGCTGACGCTCGACCTGAACGCAAACAACGCCATCATCTCTTCGCTGAACCAGAATATCTCGAATGAGAATCTGCTCATCTCCACGCAGCAGTCCAGCCTGACCACGGAGCTGAATCTGGCCAATCAGACCCTGCAGCAAATTCCGGCAAACCTGAATAACATGAGCGAAATTTATTCTGCGGTCACCGGATACGTGAACCCCACGCTTTGATTCATCCATATCACCGGCTCAGGCCATTGCCCGCCAGGAGGTTGCACAAGTCCGTATGTCTTCCTATCAGCAGCACACCCTCGAAAGTGCGTCCCCGGTAGAGCTAGTCGTTGCGCTCTACGACGGCATCATCCGTTTCCTTTTCCAGGCGATTGCCGCCGTCGAGGCAGGGGATGTCTCCGGGAGACGCGCAGCGGTAAAGCGCGCTCTCGATATCGTCATTCATCTGCAAGCGCGTCTGCGCATGGATATTGGCGGGCGTCCGGCCGAGGTGCTCAGCGAGTTTTACGCTTCGATGTTCGCCCTCACGTTACAGGCGTCCCAGACGGCATCCGCCGATCGGTTTCGCGAAGCGATTCAGTGCGTACGCAACGTTCGCGACGCCTGGCGCCAAGTTGCGCGGCAAGTGCCGCAATCTTCTGCCCCCACCGATGTTCGCACAGTGCATCTTCATAAGGCGACGGCTCCGAGTGCGGATTCGGAAACGGTGCGCTGGACAGCCTGATCTCGTTGACCGGCAGGTGTCCGTGCCTTTCGGAATTCCTTCCGATCGCGTGAATACCGGGCATGCAGGTCGTATCTTGCGTGGTGCTGCTGAGCTTCAGCTTGCGACGGAAAGTTCTTCCTCGAGCAGTTGCTTGTCATAGAGGTCGGCGTAGTATCCGCCCAGCGCCAGCAGTTCTTCGTGTGTGCCTGTTTCCACGATGCGCCCTTCGCGCAGCACGGCAATCGTGTCGGCTTCGCGCACCGTTGAAATCCGGTGCGCAATCAGGATTGTTGTGCAGCCGCGCGTGTATCGCTTCAGACCTTGCAGGATGCGCTCTTCCGTGTAAGTGTCCACGCTGGCCAGGGCATCGTCCAGGATCAGGATAGAGGGACGGCGCAGCAGGGCGCGTGCAATCGAAGTCCGTTGTTTCTGTCCTCCGGAGAGCGTCAAGCCGCGTTCGCCGACCAGTGTTTCCAATCCATCCGGGAACTCAGCGAACTCGGCCCGGATATGAGCGGATTCGGCGGCTTCCAGAAGCGCCTCTTCCGATGCTTCCGGCGCTCCGAATCTGAGATTCTCGCGGATCGTTTCGCTGAAGAGAAATGTCTCCTGTGGCACCATTCCGATGTTTGCGCGTAACCGGTGCAGCGGGTAGCGCTTGACGGGTGCTCCGTCCACCAGCAGGGTTTCGTCGGGTGCTTCCAGCAGGCGTGGGATCAGATTCACAAGTGTTGTTTTGCCTGCTCCTGTTGGTCCAACAATGGCCAGCGTGGATCCAGCCGGAATCTTCAGTGAGATGTCATGCAGGATTTTGCGTTCACCATAGGAAAAGCTCAGGCCACGAAACTCAATTTCGCCGCGCAGTGGTTCCGTTGTCATGCCGAGGGAGGCGTCGGCATATCGATCGTCAATCTCCGGTTTCGCACGCAGAATCTCATCGATCCGCTTGACCGAGGCGGTTCCGCGCTGGAAGATATTCACAACCCAGCCAATGGCGATAATCGGAAACGTCAGCATCACCATGTACGTATTGAAAGCGATGAAGCTGCCCACATCGATGCGATGGCTCAGCACCTGATGGCCGCCCACCCAGAGCGTGATCACCATCGCCACGCCCAGCACAAACTCCAGTGTCGGCCATAGCATGC
>JAJZDO010000629.1 GCA_021805955.1 Acidobacteriota bacterium | reverse complement strand
CGGTTTGTTGACCGGGGATTTTACGCATCCGGCGTCCGGCATCCATTACCGTCTGTTTCTGCGCGACAAACAAGCCTTCCTCCAATATGACCGGAGCTCGCAGGATCAAAGCCGGTCATTGCATGGAGAAAAGAAACTGGAGTACTACATCGGCTCCGGGACACGAGGACGTACTTATTTGTTTCAGACCGAGGGTTTCTGGTTTGAAGCGCCGGTCAACTGGTACAGCAAACAGCGAGTCTGGGACATGGCGCCGAACTACGGCAACGCAAAGCAGATGCCCTTCACGCTGCCTGTGGATGCCGGATGCCTGCACTGCCATGCGAGCGAGGTTCAGAGTTCGCTTCCGGGCAGTCGCAATCATTTTTCAGGCCCTCCGTTTCTCCACGCGGGAATCACATGCGAAGCTTGTCATGGCGACGCGACCGCGCACCTTGTCCGGTCCGGGAAAGGCCCAATCCTGAATCCAGAGAAATTGCCTGCGGCAAAGCGTGATTTCGTTTGCCTGCAGTGCCATCTCGAAGGCGAAACCTCGATCAACCGGCTGGGCCGCTCCCTTGCGAACTATGATCCCGGAGATGACCTGTATGCGGACGTTGTGTATTTCGTGCGCAAGGGAGAGATCGGCTCCAACGGTCGCGCTGCCAGCCAATGGGAGGCCCTGCTGCAAAGCGCGTGCAAACGGAAGAGCGGCGACGCGTTGACTTGTACAACATGTCATGACCCTCACAACAGGCCGACCGCGGAGCAGCGCGTTAGTTATTATCGCGGCAAGTGTCTTGCATGCCATGCCGGCGTGAAATTTTCCGAACGGCACCACCCCGAGCAACCGGACTGCACCTTCTGCCACATGCCGCGCGAAAAATCCGAAGACATTGCGCATGAACAGGTAACGGACCATCGTATTCAGGAACGAACCAGCACAGGCGCGCGAATATCCGAATCGGTCAATTTCGAGATTGTACCCATCGGCGGGGCCAAGGCTGACGCACGCGATCTCGGGCTTGCCTACGCGCAATTTGCCGAGCATGGAAATGAGGCGGCAGGCGAGCGCGCAATGCAGCTGTTACAAAAGGCGGAGAGGGAAGAGCAGCCAGGAGCAAAAGATCCTGATTTGCACACTGAGCTTGGATTTCTCGATCAAATGTCGGGGAATGCAGCAGCCGCGGAGCATGAGTATCGCATGGCCATCACCATGTCACCGCTCGACAGTGCTGCGGCGGGAGACCTGGCAGTGTTGCTGGCCAGGTCCGGGAAAATGCCGGAAGCTCTTCCTTTGTGGCGGGACGCATTTCAAGAGAACCCTGACGTTCCTGGCGCGGGCCTCGATTTGGCTGTCGGCTATTGCACGATGGGGAACCCCAGCGCGGCGATACGGACATTGCAGCGCGTTGTGAAATTTTCTCCCGATGATGAGAAGGCGCGCCGGTTGATGCAGAGTATCGTTACCGGAACGCAGTCGTGTACCAAAAAGTGACGCGCTTCCATCTCAAGTCTCTCGTAAAGGACTTTATCGAGCAGTCCAAACATCATTGCGCTGCGTGGCCGCTCCCTTCACGGAGAAGCACAAAGCGATTTGCCTGTGTGCCATCGAAGACTTCCTCGCTGCCATTCGGCCATCGGACTTCGATGCGCTTCACCTGGGCATCCTGTCCAAGTCCGAAGTGGAGGCGAAGATCGTTGCTGGAGTCATAGCTGGAACCGCTCCTTACCTCACCAATCCATCGATGCGTGCCAGCGTACACGGTAACTCGCGCCCCGATGGCGTCGCGGTTGGACTTTGTTCCAACCAGGCGAATACCCAGCCAGTGGTTTTGATTCTGGGCGATATTTACCAGCAGCATCGGGCGATCGCTGATGTTGTTTACGATGGCTTCCATGCGCCCGTCATTCCATAAATCTGCGATGGCCAGTCCACGGCTTGACTCCGGTACGGTGATTCCTGGACCAGAAAGTTTTGAGATGTCCTGAAATTTTCCGTTGGCGAGACTGCGATACACGATGCGCGGCTCTTTGTAGGCAGAGCCGAGATTGCTGCTGTCCACCTCCGGGTAAACGTGTCCATTCACCAGCAGCAAATCCGGCCAGCCGTCGTTGTCAATGTCCATAAACATCGTGCCCCAGCCCAGATATTGGGTATTGACGCCCATGCCCACGGAAGTTGTCACATCTGCAAAAGTGCCGTCGCCTTCATTGTGATAGAGCGTGGATGTATCGTCGGAGAAGTTCGTTTTGAAAATGTCTGGCCGGCCATCGTCATCGTAATCGGCGACTGTCGATCCCATCCCGGCTTGCTCGCGCCCGTCTTCGTTGAACGCCACTCCCGCATCCGCTGCTTTGTCGGTAAAGGTTCCGTTGTGATTATTATGGTAGAGGATGGATGGAGTGGAATCGCAGGCCACAAAAATGTCGGGCCATCCATCGTCATCATAGTCGAGCGTGGAAACACTGAAACAGTAATGTCCGGGCGTGTCTTGGATGCCACTGCGCTTGCTGACGTCCTCAAATTTTCCGTTTCCAAGATTGTGATACAGGATGTTCGGCGCGCTCGGCAGTCCGCGCGGGCCGCACATGACGGGAACACCTTTCCAAGTGCAATCGACCGCCTGGCCGGGCGCGGGCGTGTTCGCAAGGTCGAAATGCACGTAGTTGGAAACGATGAGGTCAAGTTTGCCGTCGCGATCATAGTCGACAAAAGCGCATCCCGTTCCCCATTCCCGCCCGGTTCCCGCGACTCCTGCGGATTCGGCAACTTCCTTGAACGTTCCATTTCCCTGATTGTGATAAAGCCGGTTCTTTCCGTAGCCGGTCACGTACAGGTCTTCATGGCCATCATTGTCATAGTCTCCGACGCAGACGCCCTGGCCCCAACCGGTGTCTGCAAGGCCGGCGCGGACAGTTACGTCGGTAAAAGTTCCATCGTGGTTGTTGTGATACAGGTGGCTCGTCGGGCGCGTCCGATCCGTGCGGGATTGCGGGTCCAGGTGGGTGCCATTCACCAGGAAAATGTCTGGCCAGCCATCGTTGTCGTAATCGAGAACGCCAACTCCACTGCCCGTGGCCTCAACGATGTAACGCTTCGCTTTATCGCTCCCATTCACGTTCAACGCCCGAAGCCCGGCGCGGTCAGCAACGTCGATAAACCATGCCGGGGACGGGTGGGAGGAGTTTGCCGGATACGGGTCCGCTACGGTTTGCGCGGCTGGCTTAACGGTCGTGGAAGGCCTTGCAGCAGGATGTGAATCAGTCTGGCCAAATGCACGCAAGCAGACTAGCAAAATGAGAACGTAAGCCGCCAAGGAGTGGCTCCGCTGAGACCACCGAATTCTGCAGCATTGAGTTGAAACGCTTGAGATGCGGCAATCCATTTTCAGGTTGGTTATGGAGAAATTATTCACCTAATCA
>JAJZDO010000816.1 GCA_021805955.1 Acidobacteriota bacterium | reverse complement strand
CTTTTTCGTGGTTGCTAACGATCACGGAAAGCTTGCAGCAAAACTCGCCCGTCTGGTGGCGATGGAGCAGATCCGCCAGGCAATGCAAATACTGCGACACAAAAATTGCGACCTTTTCCGGCGCCTCAACCAAGTGGAGCTGCCAATTCATTCGAAACTGTTCCGCTAACGGGCTGAACGCGCGCTGAAACTGCGCTGCGTCGCAATCCGCTTTCTCCGTGGTGAACTCGACGCGCATAAAGAAAAGCCCCAGCTCGACATCCTGATGCTGGTCCGCGTTCAGCACGTTGGCGTCATATTCCTGGACCAGAAAATTCGCAATGGCGGCAACCAGACCTTTCCGGTCCGGACAATCGATCAGCAAAATAGCAGTTTTTGGCATGGGATACCTGGCTTTTATTATCGCCTGTGCTTCCTTGCGCATAGGACCGCTGCCGCCCCATTCCCTGCGGCACAACCTTGTATTCTATGGTTGGGGCAATCGAGGAGTTCTCTCGCTGCCCCAACCTCCAGGGAGAATGACCATGGTACGCAAAATGTTATTGGCCGCCGCTCTCGTCGTGGGAATGGTTCCCGCGGCTTTCGCACAACTTTCAAGCGCCGACAAGGCGTTTGCGGTGCGTGCCGCCCAAACCGACGACTACCAAATCGAAGCGTCTCTGCTCGTTAACAAGTACAGTGGCAACGCGACGTACCGGCAATACGCCACTATGCTTGCCAATGACCGAACCGAGGACAGCGGGCAGCTTCAATCCGCAGTCGCGGACGAAGATCCGTCGTTCCGCTTGCCAAGCGGAGTATCCCCAGCCGACAAACGCCAGTTGGACGCATTGAAAAATACGCGGAATGTCGATATGACGTTTCGGAGACAGATCGTCTCCAGCGAGACGAACACCTTGAAGCTATATCAGGATTATCTTGAGCGAGGCCGAGCCAATACGGAGCTGAAGCACATGGCGCAACAACTGCTTCCGAAATATCAGCAGCAGTTGGAAGATGCCCGCCAGCTACCCATGCAGTAAGCGACGTCGCGCGAAGAGCGAGCGGGAACAGGCTGGCCCTCTCGTCGGCGAAACTACAGGCCCAACCCGCCGTCGACGCCAAGAATTTGCCCGGTAATGAAGTGCGGGCCAGTCGCAAAAAACAGCACCGCCGCCGCCACCTCCTCCGGCGTGCCATTGCGGCGCATGGGAGTCTTCGCCGCGAAATGTTCGTAGTCCGCATGGACTTCGCCGTTGGCGATCATGCCCGGCGCAACGCAATTCACGCTGATCTCCGGCGCAAATGCCTTCGACATGGTCTGCGTCAGCATGTGCAGCGCCGCCTTCGACGTGGAATAGTGCGCGTGGGTCGCCCAGGGATGCGAACCGCCCAGCGATCCGATATTGACGATGCGGCCCTGGCTGGCTTTTAAATGCGGATGTGCCGCTTGCGCCATCAGAAACGCGCCGCGCGTGTTGGTCTCGAACATCTCGTCCCACTCGGCGACCGTGATCGACTCCAGCGGCGCGGTGGCAAAGACGCCAGCGTTGTTGATCAGCAGGTCCAGCCTGCCGAACTCTTCCACAACGGCCGCAACGGCCGCACGCACAGACTCCAGGTCCCGCACATCGCAACGCAGCGCCATGGAACGTTGGCCTGCTTCGCCCAGTTCCCGCAGGGTCTGCTGCGCCGCCGCGTCGGACTCGCGATACGTGATGGCCACGTCTGCTCCGGCATCGGCCAAAGTGTGTGCCAGCACCCGGCCAATCTTCCGCGCCGCGCCTGTGACCAGCGCCACCTTGCCGTTTAGCAAATGCATGAGGGTCTCATTCGTAGGTCGCAATCGTCGCGCAACCGCTTTTCGCCTGCGCGGTCAATCCTTTTTCTTGGCAGCAGGCTGCAAAAGCGGGCTATCTGCCGGCTCGGCGTGACCCATCTGTGCCTTCGGCGTATTGTTCTGCATGTCGGTACTCGGATCGTTTTTTGTGTAGATGGAATATTGCTGGTTCGGCGGCAGCAACTTGACCGTGATCGACTTTTCGCTGCCGGGAACGTCGTATTTCCGGCCAAACGTCCGGTATCCCGACAGAATCACCTGCACCAGTACCTGCGATCCTTGAGGAATGATGTTCAGCGTGGCCACACCGTCGTCGTTGGTCTTCAACTCCATGTTGCCCTCGGTGGTGTCGCCCAGCGCCGGATGAAAGACCACAGCGGCATTCTTTAAGGGCTTGCCGTCGGCCGCCCGCAGCACTGTAACCGTCAGCTTCGCCATCGGCGGCGGCGGTTTGTATTTTCTGTGACGGTCCGCATGGCTGCAAGGAACTGCCAACAACGCCGCTGCCATAACCATCGTGACCGCAATCGAACGAAGCTGAAATCTGCGCATAGGTTGATTTTAACTCCATTCACGCACGCCAGGAATGTGGGTTTATTCGTAATGGGTCCACATGCGGAGCACTTTGACGATATGCTCCTGCTCCAGGACCTGGTAGACCAGACGATGCTGAATATTGATTCTCCGGGAATATGCCCCTTTCAGGTCTCCGACAAGTTTTTCGAAAGGCGGCGGATTTTGAAAAGGGTCAATCGTCAGAATACTCAGCAGACGTTCGGCTTTCGGTCGAATACCGGCTGCACTGAGCTGGCGCGCGTCTTTCTGGGCCTGCCGCGTGAATGCGAGTTCCCAACCTTTCACCACCCAGGTTCCTTGGCGCAATCGTGCGCAAGCGTCGCCATTCCCTCCAGAATGGATTCACGCATGCCTTTCACAGCGAGCAGGTGCAGGGTCTCCTGGATGGCGTTCCAATCCTCCTCAGCCACCAGAACAGCGTTGGCGCGAGGGCCTGTAATCAGTACCGGCTCGTGCGTGGCGGCGGTTTCATCGAGAAGTCGATAAAGTTTCTCGCGGGCCTCACTTGCATTCTTGGTGTTCATAGCTGCAAGCGTACGCCTTCACGTACCAATGGACAAGTTCTCAACTCGCCTTTCATGCTATAGCATGGCGCGAAAGAAATCTGAGTGATTTACACTAATATTCATGGAGAACCCTTGACAATCGCCACTCCCGCAGCCTAATCTAGCACTCGTAGGCAAGGAGTGCTAATTGCCCGCGCCTGAAGGGCCCGCTCTTCCGCATCATACCGGGTCCAACCGCAAAATTCGCAACGTAAATCGTTACAAAATAGGAGAAACGTATTATGGCAAGTACAAAATCTACGGCAGCTACGTTATTGACGCCGCTGCATGATCGTGTTGTGGTTCGTCGCATCGAAGAAGGCGAAACCGTTCGTGGGGGTATCATTATCCCCGACTCCGCCAAAGAAAAGCCGCAAGAGGGCGAAATCATCGCTGTCGGCAAAGGCAAGTCGAACGACGAAGGCAAAGTTTTCCCGTTGGATGTCAAGGCTGGCGATCATGTTCTTTTCGGT
>JAJZDO010000372.1 GCA_021805955.1 Acidobacteriota bacterium | reverse complement strand
TATCCAGATGTCGCCATTGTGATCCTGGAGCAAAGCACGCGTGCTGAAGTAGGACAGGCCATCGCGCATGCGATAGTTAATCAATCCATGCGGCGTCAGGTGACTGACTCCTTCATCCGCACCGATCCAAAGCGTTCCATCGCGCGCTTCGAGCATGGCACGAATGAAGTTGTTCACGAGACCATTGCGCGTGGTGTACCAGCGGATTTTCCCATGATCGAGGCGTACGATGCCGTCACCGTCTGTTCCAATCCAGAGCGCACCGGAACGACTGCGTAACAGGTTGCGCACCTGAAGCTGGCCAAGGCCCGGGAAGTGAACTGTGCGAATAATGCCGCCCTGCATGCGAAAAACATTCGTCGAAACGATCCAGAGTGAACCGTCGGTATCCGGCGAGATGGTCCCGAAGTCGGCATCGACGGGTTGCGGCAGCGGGATAATGCGCACAGGCGTATGCGTCAGTCGCACCATGCCAGCCTGCGTGCCGATCCAGATATTTCGTTCGTCATCCTCAAAGAGATTCAGAACCGTGTTGCTGGGCAACGTGTCGCTGGCGGTCATTACCGTGGACTGGTTGTCCCGCAGCAGACGAAGACCGTCGCCAATCATTCCGATCCAGAGTGAGCCATCGGAGGATTGCCGCAAGACACGAACCGTGGCATGAATGCCAGCAATGCGCTTGAATGAAGATGCGCCCGGAGAGAGTCGATGCAAGCCGAGAACGGTGCCAACCCAGATGGAACCGTCTCTGGCAGCCAGAATTGATTTGACACGATTCTGGCTGATGCCACCCTGCAGCGCGTAGCGATCGACGATGCCGTGATCGATGGAGATCAGATCAGAACCGCCAGCCCACAGTGCTCCGTGCTGGTCCTGCGTAATGGCGTGAACAGCAAGCGTAGGAATTCCATTTGCACCATCGACGCGCAGAAAACGATCTCTCTCCAGGCGCAGCAGTCCATTGTCAGTGCCCACCCAGAGTGTGCCGTCACGATCCTGGAAGAGCGCGCGGATGAAGTTATCGCTGAGGCCGTCGGCGGCACCGAAGGCGCGGAATCTGCCTGCGCGATAGCGCAGCAGTCCACCACCTTCCGTGCCAATCCAGAGCGTACCGTCCCGTGTGACCAGCAACGAAAAGATGCTGTTTTCGTGGATTTGCGGTGTATTCTCGTCGTCGAAGACGGTGATATGAGAGCCGTCGGATCGCAACAATCCGCCCGTTGTGCCGATCCACAAATAGTGGTCTGGAGTCTGCGCAAAAGCCTGCACGGTCTGTTCAGGCAGCCCATCCTGCGCCTGCCATACTTTCCGCGTATATCCGACAGGAGCAGATCCAGACGCTGACGATGCAGTAACCACAAGTAAGAAAAACAGCAAACACATCCGAATAGAGGTTGTCTTCGCGCGCAGGCATTCGCATGAAGCGCACGGCCACATGCGCCGCAATCTCGTAGTGATCCCCGCAGAAATCAAAGAGACTCCGAAACTCATTTCGGCTCATCTTTCGCAGGTACAGACGGATCTGGCTGACGATTCATCTGCTGATGGATCGCTGCAACCTTGTCCTGAGCCTGTCGAATTTCACGGTAGAGTTTGAGCTGAAGAGATTCTTCGCTGCTGAGGTGAAGCTGGTGACAGACGCGTGCCAGCCGGTAGTGGGCACCGGCATTCATGGGATCTGCCGCTACCGCCGCGCGCAACAGAGGCAGAGCAAGATTCGGTTGGTTCTGATCCGCAAGCAGCTTACCAAGATCGAGCTGGACCTCAGGATCAGAAGGCGCAAGACGATATGCGCGCTGGAAATGTGTAAGCGCAGAAGCTTCATTTCCCTGTTTCTGATCCAGACTACCCAACGCACACTCAATTTGAGGATTATCGCCGTCGGCTTCACGCGCCAGTTGAAGCTGTTCACGGGCCAGTTGCCAAATAGCCAGCCCGCTGCCCTGCTGCATATATGCCTCAGCCAGTTCAAAGTGCATGCCCGGCAGGTGTGGGTCAAGAGCCAGCGCTTTCTTGTAATGATCGATGGCATCGCGCGCGTCACCGGAGTTGATGAGTTTTTCTGCAATTAACTGCTGCATCCGAGCCGAGTCCGGCGCGAGCAGAAGCAGTTTGTTCAACGCATTGTCGGCCTGTTCTGAATAGATGCGCTGGGCGAAGAAGAGAATGTCCGTATTGTCTGGCGCCAGGGTGAGCAATTTTTGAAGGACAGGAAGTGTCGCATCGATGTCCCCGCGCTGATAAAACATATCCGCAAGATTCACGCCGACCTCAATGCGGAGTTTGCCTTCTGGAAGCTCCTTGAAGGCAGATTGCAGGTCTGCTAAAGCGCTTGCATCATTCTGTTGCTTCTCACAGATGCCCAGCAATGCGCGAGCCTGCGTCATCTGTGGCGAATCCTGAAGCGCAGCGCGAAGATCGCGGATCGCAGAACCACAGTCTCGCCGGGAATAGGCGATGGTGCCCAGTTCAGCCAGCGCAGGACCGTTGTGTGGATCAAGCCGCAGAACTTCCTGATAGCGCTGCTCGGCGAGCGCAATGTTGCCTGCGCGAAGAGCCGCGTCGGCCTGTTGCAAAGCTGCGTCCTGCTGTGAAGGTTGGGCCACCTGCGCCTGAAGCGTCTCTTGATGCGACGAAATTGAAACAGCCGCAAGAAAAACAGCAAAACACAGCAGGCGCACATCTCGCCTGCAAGTACGACCTCGATGGAAAACTGCGGTGGCGGCGTCAGAATGCGGCGCACTCAAGAGCAAATTCATGGGGCGATTGTAAGCCAGAGGGGTGTTCCATTGCGCATTTGAATCGTATCCGGGGCTGGAAAGCGCCACGCTGCAAAATACAGCAGGACGCTCCAGCCCCGAACGTGGTGAACAGCGGTCTGCGATCAGAAGGTCAAGCGCCCCCCAAGCTGGATGTCGCGGCCGCTGGCGGCTGTGCTGGTAATCACGCCTCCGCCAACGACTCCGGTTCCAGTTGCAGCATCCGGTTGTGAGAAGTTCGGGTGGTTAAAGGAATTAAAGGAATCCGCACGAACTTCAAAGTTGATGCCTCGCGGAAATTGGAATGTCTTCCCGAGGCTGAGGTCAAGATCGCGCCAGTTTGGACCGATGAGCGAATTCCTTCGTTCATTGCCGAAGCTGCCTGTTGCTGGCGTCGCGAATGCAGCGGTGTTGAACCACTGATTGACGGATGGATTGGAAACGGATGTGTTGCCGACAACATTGGGCAGCCAGCCAAATCCACAGCCGCACTGATTGGCCTCTGAACCGCTGTCGTCCGTACCGTTGTTGGAAGTGGTTGCCGTAAAGGGAATGCCGCTGTGCACCTGGAAGATGCCGGTGACGCGCCACCCGCCCAACACCTGATCCGTGACGCCGTGCAGAGCAAATCGCTTTCCAGCTCCGAAAGGCAGTTC
>JAJZDO010000381.1 GCA_021805955.1 Acidobacteriota bacterium | reverse complement strand
GATTGATAAAGTTGAAACCCTGCCGCATCAGTGTCTGTTCATAATCGAGCGTCATTCCGTGCAGATAGATGAAGCTCTTCGGATCGACGAAAATACGCACACCGTCATATTCAAAGATGCGATCCCGTTCGCGCGGCTGCGTGTCGAAGCGGATGTTGTAAGAAAGTCCGGAGCATCCGCCACCCATTACGCCCAGCCGCAATCCGCCCTCGGATGGCGAAATACCTTCTTTCGCCATCGCCACTCGGATGCGCTCCACAGCACGCGCAGTGACCTCGATGCCTTTCCCCGGAGCTTTCGTCGCAACTGGGTGCTGTGTGGCATCGGAGGAAAACGGTGATCCGATCTGTACCATCTGTTCCATTACGCGTCACTCCGTCTCGCATTGTTTTCGCCGTAACGCATCGAACGTGCTGGCGCTTCACGAACGGGTTTCAGTTCGCCGCCACGGCTTCGGTTTCGGCCACGCCATTCTTTTTCTTCCAGTCGCCAATCGCTGCGCGAATGGCATCCTCGGCCAGCACCGAACAGTGAATTTTCACCGGCGGCAGCGCCAGCTCTTTCACGATATCCGTGTTCTTGATCTCCATCGCTTCGGCAATCGTCTTGCCCTTCACCCACTCGGTTGCGAGCGAGGAACTGGCAATCGCCGAGCCGCAGCCAAAGGTCTTGAACTTGGCCTCTTCAATCACCTGCGTCTCAGGGTTGACGCGAATCTGGAGTCGCATGACGTCGCCACATTCTGGCGCGCCAACCAGCCCCGTTCCTACCTCTTCAGAAGACTTGTCCAACGCGCCCACGTTGCGAGGATTATTGTAGTGATCTACCACTTTGTCGCTGTATGCCATGTTACTGACCTCCTTTGGTCTTGAATACCTTTCGTTGAACTTGCCGTGCGGCACCTCGTAGATGCCACCCACCTCTGTCCGGTGATGCGCTTAGTGAGCCGCCCACTCAATCTTCGACAGGTCGATGCCTTCTTTCACCATCTCGTAGAGCGGCGAAAGCTCGCGCAGCTTCTTCACAATGCCAATCACCTTATCGGCAACATAGTCACACTCGGCCATGGTGTTGAAGCGGCCAAGTCCAAAGCGGATCGAGCTGTGTGCAACATCATCGCCCAGTCCCAGCGCCTTCAATACATAAGAAGGCTCCAGCGTCGCTGAAGTACAGGCCGAACCACTGGAAACCGCCACATCATTGATGCCCATCAGCAGGCTCTCACCTTCCACATAGATGAAGCTCATGTTCAGGTTGCCTGGCAGACGATGCTTCCAGGAGCCATTCACTTCCACATAATCCAGCTCCGCTTCCATACGCGCGCGCAGGTGATCCCGCATCGCGCGCAGCCGCTCGGCTTCCGTCGCCATCTCCTGCATGGCAATCTCGCATGCCTTGCCCAGACCCACAATCCCAGGCAC
This sequence comes from Acidobacteriota bacterium, assembly GCA_021805955.1. The sequence continues at coordinate 1,995 of JAJZDO010000381.1, read as the reverse complement.
ATTGAGCGTGCCGGAACGCATGCCGCGCTCGTGTCCGCCACCGTCGATCTGCGACGCAATCTGTACTCGCGGATTCCGCCGACGGACATAGAGTGCACCCACGCCTTTAGGCCCGTAAATCTTGTGCGCCGTCAGCGAGAGCACGTCAATCTGCATCGCCTGTACATCGACGGGAATCTTGCCCACTGCCTGTACTGCGTCGGTGTGGAAGATCACGCCTTTTTCGTGGCAAATCTTGCCAATCTCCGCCACGGGCTGCACCACGCCAATCTCATTATTGGCGCTCATAATGGTCACCAGGATCGTCTTGTCGTCGATCGCGCGACGCAGATCGTCCAGGTCGATCAACCCGTCAGCCTTCACCGGCAGATACGTGACCCGATAGCCATATTTTTCCAACCGCTTGCAGGTGTCCAACACAGCCTTGTGCTCGGTAACCTGCGTAATGATGTGGTTGCCGCGCTCGCGATACATCTCAGCGATGCCCTTGATGGCGAGGTTGTTGCTCTCTGTCGCGCCGGAAGTAAAGATGATCTCTTTCGCAGTGGCGCCAATCAGCCGCGCAATTTGCTCGCGCGCCTGCTCCACAGCCTGCTCCGCCTCCCAGCCAAAAGAGTGATTCCGACTGGCCGCATTGCCAAACTTCCCGCTGAAGTACGGAATCATCGCCTCCAGCACGCGCGGGTCCATTGGACTCGTTGCGTGGTTGTCCATGTAAATCGGCAGGCTTACGCCCTCCGGCACAACAGGATTCATTGTCACAGTACTCATCGCTTATCCTCTCCACTCATTTCGCGGTACGCTTTGCTCGCGCCCGGCTAAAACTCTTCCACCTTCATTCAGACCCGGCACCATCAAGAACCCGTCAGCATCACCAAAGGCTGCTCTGTGACGCGTCCAGAAGTGGATTCATCCTCAGCCATGTCATGAATACTGATGCTTTTCAGCACTCCGGCGATGCTTTCGTTCACCCGAGCCAGTGGCTCCTTGATCGTGCAGCTTGGTTCTAATTCACAGGATTTGCTGCCTTTCGTGCATGAGGTAATAAAAAGCGGTCCATCAATCGCGTGAATTACCTCAAAAGCTGAAATCGATCGCGCGGCGCGAGACAGTTCATATCCTCCATTCATGCCCGCGTGGGAACGCAACAGACCCACCTTCGTCAGTCTCTGTAAAACCTTGGCGAGCAACTGCGGAGGAATTCCATATGTGTCCGCAATATCCTTCGCACTCACAGAAACGGAATCTGGGTGTTCAGCCAGATACTTCAGCGCCATCAGCCCATAATCCGCTTTTTTCGTCAGCCTCAACATCCCTATATCCTTCGCCCGGATTTCGAGTCCGCTTCCGATCCTGCCTGCCGCTCCGCTTGCAATCTGTGCGGTGCGTTGCTGCTGAATTCAGTATAGGACTATTTTTGTCGCAGTTCAATGAATGTCGGGTCTTGCAGGTTCGATTCCTGTTCTTCCCAGCAAAAATCATTTCGGGATATTTACCATTTTTTTTGTAAAACCAGTTTCCCGCTGCCTCATTTGACCGTTACAATCATGCGCAACGAGTCCATTTTCAACGGTGACCGTGACCATTCCGTATGAACACATCGTGCAGGCATCTGCAAGTCCGCTTCGTCTCCCGTGAGGAAGACGCCGAGTTTGTTGAATGTGTGAACTGTGGCGAGATTTTTGACGCCGCCGAGTTGCGAGATATCGCAGCTGAAGAAGATGAGTCAGACGAATCAGAAGACGAAGAGCAGGGTGAACCCTGAGTCCGCCCGGCTTTTCATTCGCCATTTGAATTGCGCAGCAGGAGGCTACGCGGCGTCTTCCCGTCTCACTTCCTTGGCCGATCCCAAGGCTTTTTGCTCGGTCACGACTCCGATGCGGCGCGAAGCCACCAGTGCATAGTGAAACCCTGAGAGTACGGTTAGCAGCATCGTTGCATCCAGGGCAAATCGCTCCCCGGCACTAATCCAGCTTCCAGATCATCGGCACCATT
>JAJZDO010001037.1 GCA_021805955.1 Acidobacteriota bacterium | reverse complement strand
CCCTAAGAGCAGAAGTAAAAGCCGGTAATGAGTCATCTATCAAAGTGGCTTTGGCCGCAAACATGCAGCTAATGCGGGAAGTTGATGGTGTCCTGCACTTTTTTCGCCCATCATCACGCCTCCCGAAAATTTTATAAACACCGCATCCCAGCCGAGACGTTACCGCAACCGATGAATGCCCTGGATTGGATAGTTAAGGGGGCATCGCCGCACCCTAAAGGTAATCGTCCAATCGTCCGGCCCTGACCGTGTAGACGCTGGAGGTCCGAAGGGCGAAGATCGCGATTGTGTTGGGCATCTTAAATTTGAGCCCACAAATAGAATTTTTTGGGCACAGCCGATCAAAAGCCCGGCGCATTGCGGCGCAGTCGCCTGCATTCTGGCGTATTCAAGCTCGGTCTGGTCGATTGGGCGGGGCAATCCGGGATATCGGAGCGCAGGTGGCCCGCTAAGCGGGCGTGAACGCCAATCAGGTGTTCGCCTGGATCAAGCAGCACCGTGAAGGAACACTGCGGGTGCAGGGTGAGGTCGGCCCGACGCTATTGGCGGTGCGCGTGGTGGAGTCGGAAGTGGCCTCTGTTACCGCCTCGCCACTTGCTCCGATCCGGCCGGCCGTGGAGGTGTCGAAAGTCCCCGCGGCTGGGGTGGCCATCATGACGAGGCCTTCAGGCACGCTGGCTCTCCAGCAGAAACACGGGGAGCTGAAGATCGAAGGTTCCCCCGATCGGCAGGCGCTGGAGGCGGCGCTGCGATGGCTGACGCGTTGATGGGGCCGTCGATTAACACGCGCGTGTGGGCCGCAGCAGGGGTGACCGACATGTGGTGTGGCTTCGATACCCTGGCGGCTTAGGTGCAGATGGCGTTGGCTGGGGATCCGTTCTCGGGCCGGATTTTCTTATTCCGCGGGGGCGAGTCCACGCCATTGACAGAGACGCATCCAAAGAGGGCCAACACAGTTGGAATTGACGAAATTAACGAATAAATGGGAGTGCCAGAAATGAGATCTATACAGAAATCGGTATTTACAGACGGCCAAGAGGGGGGGTATTCCATCCGTAACGAAGACGCATATGCTCCCATGGAAGAGGGGGGCAGAGTTAAGTGTGCCGAATGCTCTGTACGCAAAATATATTACAGCTGGAACTTCAGTTCTTGAAATTGGAAGTTCCAACGGTAGAAAATTAGAAGCTCTACGCATGGCCACTGCGTGTGTCTGAATTGGTATCGACCCGTCAGTAGAAGCGATCTCTCGGGGTTCCAAGCTATATCCAGATCTGACACTCCGCGTAGGGACCGCTGGCAATCTGGAATTCGATGACAACTCCCGTGGCTTCATACTCTTTGGATTCTGCCTCTATCTTGTGGATAGAGACTTGCTAAGTCGTGTGGTAACAGAGGCAGATCGATGCCTAAAAAATGGCGGGTTCATAGGAATCACAGACTTCGTTCCCGACTTGCCCACAAAGCAGCAATATATACACCGAAAAGATGTCTTCACTTATAAATTTCAGTATGAGCAGATGTTCGTTGCTTTCCCCATTTTTTCATGATTGAAAGGCAGCCCTTTAGCCATTCTGCATCTGGCTTCCATTTAGACCCTCAGGAGCGATTGGCCGCCACTGTTATCTACAAGAATCTCGAAATGCCGAGCTCGACTCTCGGGGGGGCTGCCAAAGAAACTCTCGCGGGTCTCGGAGCAATCCGAGGCCCGCTTTGTTTTGCGTGTCGTTTGCGTGGCGGGCGTCGTTCATTCCGCTTCCATCGGCAATGATGCAGAATGTGCTCCTCAAGCGCCGATCGCGATCGGGGCTGGGGAGGCCCATCTCCCTTACTGCGGATCCCTGTTTCCCGGAAAACGACATCCATGACCGGCTCCCCCTCCATCAAGCCCGGCAATCGCCTGACGATCCTCATCTTCGTGATTCTCGCGGCAGTTGTGCTGTTGCTGATGCGGGTTGACTGGCTGACGGTGGGGCTGGGACCGTATTTCCCGGCGTATTGGACCGCCGTGCTGGTCTGGCTCGTCTGCGTCGTGCTCGTCATCCGGCGGCAGCGACGCTGGTGGGTGCTGGTGACCGCGCTGGTCGTGCTCTATCCGGCGGTCATGGTGGGATACTTCTTGATCGAGTGTTCGCGCAAGGCCTGCATTTTCTGAGCCAGGTTTGCTGTTCCGCCGGATGATCTGATCCGGCGCTTCCGGCGCGCGCATCCGAGCCGCCCATTTCCCTTTCTTCATTTCGCACCATCCGACGGTGGGCGGTCGTTCGCGCGCGTCGGCGTCCTGTCGGTCGGTCAGGCGTCGGCGCGCCCGTTGTTTGTCCGTGACATGAAAGCGGCTTCTGAAGCGCCTTCGAGGCGCTGGCGCGAGTGCCGTTTCGATGGGGGGTGGGCTGGCGTCATTGGTTTGACTTATTTAGTTACATAAATAGTAAAGAAATTAACAATGGTTAAAAGATTTCTCCAACTCTGGTCGTACCGCACGCCTATATTTCTGACTCGTAGCTAAAATTCACAAAAATGGCGTTTCAGTCGGTTTCGACGATGCAACAGCCTCGTCCGGCAAACAATTAGAACCCATCTATTAAGCCGCCGCCCCTGCGATGCTGCCCATTTTTGTTTCCTCGCCGCTCCTGCCGCTGCGCGCCGCTCCCGATATGACTCGGATCCGGCTTCCCATGCATGTCGTTGTCGCCTGCCTGGCGGGCCGGTTTGTGCTTCTCAGTACCTGATTCCCATGCAAATTCTGCACACGCTTTCTGGCCTCAATCTGGGCGGATTGGAGTTTCGCGTCCTGGATCAGTCGCGATGGCTCCAGAAACAAGGCCATTCCGTGGCAATTGCCGCACCGCCCGGGAGCGACACCCTGAAGCTGGCGCGTAGTTGGGGGTTGGCCACGATCGGCATGGATTTCAGTTCCCCCTACTCGTGGTCGGGCGTGCTCACGCTGCGGCAACTCGTGAAGGATCTGCGCATCCAGGTCATTGACGCGCACGGCACGCCTGACGCGAAAGCCAGCGCGCTTTGCCGCGATCTGTGTTCGCTGGTGCGGACCTGGCACTTCTCCAGGCCCCTGCGCACGTCGTGGCGGCGGCGGCTGGAGTGGCGCCTGGGTTGCCATCGCGTCATCACCACCAGCCAGGGCGGCGCCCAGGATATCGTCACGGCGGGTTTTGCCGGGCAGAAGCGTATCAGCGTGGTGGGCGAGTGGGCCGACCACGGATTCTTCGCCGACGTGGACAAGCAGGCGATACGCCATGCCATGCGGCAGGAGCTGAGGCTGGATCCGGCCGCGTTCGTGGTGGCCACCATCGGTATGCTGCGGCCCGACAAGCGGCAGGAGGATCTGTTGCGCGTGGTGCAGGTGCTGCGCCAGCGTGGCGTGCCCGCGCACGCGCTGGTGGTCGGCATGCCAACGCG
>JAJZDO010000532.1 GCA_021805955.1 Acidobacteriota bacterium | reverse complement strand
TCGGGGAATCTCGCCACGGCTGGGCGAAGAGTGCATGTCCTGAAAATTATGAGAATCGATCTACCGCTGGATTGACAGGTGGTTTCGCCCGAATGGACTGTCCACTGAAGCGGCAGGAGGGGGGTGCCGTTCTGTTTGGCGTTGTACGTGCATGGTTAGGGCCGAGTGAAAAAACCATGCAACTAATTTCACCAACGTTCTCGTCCATGCCGGAGCTACTGGGAAACTCCCCGGCGATGTCGGCTGTGCGCCATCAGGTGCAGCTGGCAGCGTCGGCAGGCATGCCGGTACTGATTACGGGCGAGAGCGGCACTGGGAAAAACGTGGTTGCCCAGAATCTGCACATGCTGTCGGGGCGGCGGGACAGGGCGCTTGTCCAGGTGAATTGTCCGTCCCTGCCGCATACGCTGATTGAAAGCGAGCTGTTCGGCTACGAGCAAGGCGCGTTTACGGGAGCGAACCATACCCGCAACGGGAAGGTGGAACAAGCGCAGAATGGCACGCTGTTCCTGGATGAAATTGGCGATCTGGATGCGACCGTGCAAGCGAAACTGCTGCAGGTGCTGCAGGATTTCCGATTCAGCCGTCTCGGCGGAACGGAAGAGCGGGTTGTGGATATCTGGCTGATCTGCGCCACCCATCGCAACCTGCAGGCGGACATTAAAGCCGGCCGGTTCCGCTCCGATTTGTATTACCGCATCAATGTTGTTTCGATCGAGTTGCCGTCTCTGCGGGACCATCGTTCCGATGTACCGCTGCTGTTGAACCATTTTCTGCGCCACTATGAGCTGAAGTTTGGCCGTTCGCTCGATCCACTCTCCAGCTCGGTGCGCAAACTGCTCGAGTCGTATCACTGGCCCGGGAACGTGCGGGAACTGGAGAACCTGGTAAAGCGCTACGTGGTGCTGGGGACGGAACAGGCGATTGTAGAAGCGCTGAACGGCAGCGATACAACCTCCGCACTCTCGCCCTTTATTCCTGACAGCAATCTTCCACTGCGAATCCAGACCCAGCGGGCGGTGCGCGTGATGGAGCGACAGATCATATTGCGCGCCTTGAACGAGCACAGGTGGAACCGCAGGAAGACCGCCCAGTCGCTCGATATCAGCTATCGGGCACTGCTCTACAAGATCAAAGATGCTGGCCTACCCCGACTGCGGCATACAGGTTCGGGCGCATGTTCCCCTGAGGAGAACCGATGAAGAGTGGAAAAGAAATACAGGGTCGACTCGCACAATTCGCAGTGGCCGTTGCGATGGTGGGTTTGACCTGCGGCTATTTGCATGGCCAGGCGGAGCCATCTCCCAGCCAGGTATTCAACACGCCCGACAATACCCCCGCGGCGCCGGTCGGCACCTCGTTCAAGACGCAGGCGGGTGACACGGCGTTGGCGCGTCCGGATACGCGGGTAACGCCGATCATGGACTCCAGGTATCGGATCGGCGCGGACGATGTGCTGACCATCAATGTCTGGCATGAGCCGGAAGTATCGCGCAATGTTCCGGTGCGGCCGGATGGAAAAATTTCTCTTCCTCTGGTGGGAGATGTGCAGGCCGCCGGTCTGACGCCGACGGAACTGCAAAATGAGCTGGAGGCGAGCTTCACGAAGTATCTGACGGACCCCGACGTGAGCGTGATTGTTGCCGAGATTCGCAGTCAGCGGGTGAATGTTCTGGGTCAGGTTCAGCGTCCGGGGACGTATGCGCTGATTCCTCCGATGAGCGTCATTGATGCGATTGCGACGGCGGGTGGATTGAGGGAATTCGCAAAGCCGAACAAGATGTATGTCCTGCGCGTCTTGCCCAACGGTCAACAGGAGCGGCTGAAGTTTCAATATAGCAACGTGCTGAAGGGCAAGAAGGGCAGCAAGGACATCCTGCTGCAGACTCGCGATACCGTGGTGGTTCCATGAGAAAGTTCCAGTCGTTTCATCGACGGATTGGGAGGAGGCTGTTGGCCTTTGTCGCGGCGCTGTGCATGGCTTCATGGCTGCTGCTGATGCAGGCGAATCGGGCCTTGGCGCAGGCGGTTCCGGCCGGCAGCGGGGGTACCAATCCCGCCGATCAGCCGCTGGCTGGGCAAAGTCTGGGATCGAGCCTGACGCTCAATCAAGGAGTGAACGCGATCGGCGCGGAGAACGAGTCGTTCGATCGGTTTGGATTGGGCCTGACGGCATCGGGGGGCGAAGTGACAAATTTGTTAGGCACCCAGACCAACCAGCAGAACGCGGCCTATGCGCAGTTCCTCGCGAGCGCCGGGTTGAAACTGCAAAGCAGCCGGACGCACTACTACGCGCTGTATCAGCCCCAATACACTACTTATCCGCAATTCTCCGCAGTCAACAATTTTGGCCAGGCCTTTTATCAGACCCTCAATCACGCCATGTCCGAGCGCACGGTGGTGGAGTGGGACACAACCGCGGCCCGCTATCTGAGTCTCAATGAGTATGTGCCGCAATCGCTTGCCATCGGGGGAATTGGAGTTGCCGTACCCTCGCTGGGCACGCAATTGCTGGAAAACAGCTTTGAGATGACGAACGCGGCCACCACTGTCAGCCTCCGGCATTTGATAAGCGCGCGGATGACGTTTACGGGCACGTTGACAGGAGCCTATATTTTGATGGTTCCTGCGGCCAATGTCGCGGGAGCGAATCCGGACATCGCGGAGAGGTTCATCACCAGCGGGGCAGACCTGCGGCTGGACTATCAATGGACGCCGCGCGATAGTGTCGGTGTCGAGGCAACTCCCGTGTACATGTACGGCCTGCGGCCGGGGGGGCACGAGGCATTGGAAACCGTGCAAGGCGTTTATCAACGGCAGCTGAGCTCAACTCTGACCGCCAGGGTGGGCGTGGGGCCGCTCTTTGCTCAGTCTTCCAGTGCGTTGTTTGGCAGTGCGAACGATACGAGTTATGCCATAACCGCTTCGATCAGCCGCCAGGTCCGGCAGTCCCAATTCTCGGCCACATACAGTCGCGCGCTGATGGTGGATATATTCGAGCCCCCGATTGTGGCCGATACTGCCGTTGGTAGTGCCTATCTCCCCATGGGGAGCCATTGGATTTTCAGCGGAGCGGGGTCGTACGTCTATATGGGCGCAAGCGCGACCTATGGGTATGGCGCCGGAGATTTTTATGGCGGCTCGGGGCAAATCGCCTATCAATTGACATCGAAAATGCAACTGTTCGCTCTCTTCTCCCTGCTTTCCGAAACTTTTTCAATCGGGCCAGGACAGCCGTCGGTTGGGTTCACCCAAAATCGCTTCGGCGGCGGAATCCAATTCAACCTTGGCAATGCAATCACCCGTGGAGGTGCGCAGTAATGGAACGTAAACCACCCTCGTCTCTCGGCGATATTGTCTCCGTTATCCAACGCCGCAAGTATTGGATCATCGTTCCTTCCGTCTTCTTGATTGCGGTGGGTGTGGC
>JAJZDO010001015.1 GCA_021805955.1 Acidobacteriota bacterium | reverse complement strand
CACTGGGTCATCCCCTGGGTTGCACAGGCGCGAAGCTGACCGCCACAATCCTGCGCGAATTGAAGAGACGCAACGGAAAGTATGGGTTGGTAACGATGTGCGTCGGTGGTGGAATGGGCGCGGCGGGAATTTTTGAAAATCTTCAAGCTTGAGGAGCGCAACGTGCAGCGGTGTTCATTGCACGGGAGAATTGCATGAGCAAATCAACGACAGAGAAGACACGGCACGTCACCGGCGGAAGTTTCTTGATCGAAGATATTGCTCCGGGAGATATTTTCACACTCGAAGATCTTTCGGATGTTCAAAGGCAGATAGAGCGCACCACGATAGAGTTCGCCGAAAAACAAGTGCAGCCGCAAATTGCCGCCATCGAAGCAAAAGACTTCAGCGTTATGAAAGGTCTACTCAGAAAAGCGGGCGACCTGGGCCTGATGGCGATTGATGTTCCTGAGGAATACGGTGGCCTCGATATGGACAAGGTGACGTCCGCGCTGATTGCGGAAAACATTGCAATCTGCGGCAGTTTCTCCGTAGCTTTTAGCGCCCATGTCGGCATCGGTACGCTGCCTCTCATCTGGTATGGCACCCGGCAGCAGAAGGAAAAATATTTGGCCAAGCTAGCCTCTGGCGAATGGGTCGCGGCCTACGCACTGTCGGAGGCATCCTCCGGTTCCGACGCAATGAACATCCGCACTCGGGCTACGCTTGCAGCCGATGGGAAGCACTACGTGCTAGACGGGGAGAAGATGTGGATTTCCAATGCCGGCATCGCGAACCTGTTTACTGTGTTCGCAAAAATTGATGGCGAGAAGTTTGCCGCTTTCCTGATTAAATCTGACACCCCTGGATTCACCATCGGCCCGGAAGAACACAAGCTGGGCATCCGCGGTTCCTCTACTTGCCCGTTGATCCTGACAGACTGCCATGTGCCCGCAGAAAATCTATTGGGCGAAGCCGGCAAAGGCCATCACATCGCCTTCAACATCTTGAATGTGGGCCGATACAAGCTGGGAGCAGCGGCGATTGGCGGCGCAAAATATGCCTTTCGAAGCGGCATTCGCTATGCCAGGGAACGTATCGCCTTCTCCAAGCCGATCACCTCATTTGGATTGGTGCAGCAGATGATTGCCGACAGCGCGGCTGGAATCTTTGCAGGCGAATCGCTCGTCTATCGTGTCATTGGAGCGATCGATGCCTCGCTGACGGACCTCGACAAGACTGCGGCGAACAACGCCGCGGAGATCCAGAAGCACATCGAAGAGTATGCCGTTGAGTGTTCCATTCTGAAAGTGTGGTGCTCAGAGATGCTGGAGCGCGTCGTCGACCGGATGTTGCAGTTGCACGGGGGCTATGGATATGTCGAGGAGTATTCCGCCGAGCGCGCGTATCGAGACTCGCGCATCAACAGGATCTTCGAAGGTACCAATGAGATCAATCGCCTGATCATTACTGGCTGGATGATGAAGCGCGCCATGCAGGGCCGCCTTGCCCTGTTGCCCGCAATCCAGCGCGTGATGGACGAGATCATGGCTGGCCCAGCTCCTCACGAGGAAAGTATCGGCGAACTTTCCAACCAGCATTTGCTTCTCGCGAATGCGAAAAAGCTGAGTCTGTTCTGCGCCGGCGCAGCATCTGAGAAATTCGGGAGCGGGTTGGCGGACGAGCAGGAAATCATGGGCGCGCTCGCCGACATGATCATGGAAGTTTTGGTGCTTGAGTCCGCTATTCTGCGCACGGAGAAGATGCAAGGGCGCGGCCCGTTGGCTGTCCTGATGACGAAGTACTACGCGGCCCGTTCCTTTCGAATATTGGAGACAGCCGGAGAATGTGTTCTTGGCGCAGTGGCCGAAGGCGATATGTTGCGCATGCGAATGACGATCCTCCGGCGGCTCACCAGGCACGAGCCGGAAAACACGATTGCGCTCGGCCGGGAAATCGCGACAGCGATGACGGAAGCCGGGCGATACACACTGTAGATATTGGAGCGCATTTCCTGCCGCTACCGATAAGAAAGTGAACTAGGCTCAACATGAGGATATTGGCAGTAATTCGCCAGGTGTTGGATGCGGAAGAGACCGTGCGCATTCGCTCTGGCAAGATTGATCTGAATGGAAGCAAGCTGGTCGTGGACACCATGGATGAGTATGGCGTTGAACAGGCCCTTCGAATGCGCGACAGTGGAACCGATGTGGAAGTAGTCGCACTTGCTGTTGGCCCGGAGCGCAACCAGGAAGCTCTGCGTACCGTTCTCTCGATGGGCGCAGATCGAGCCATCCATGTGATGACGGAGTTGGCGCTCGATCCTATTTCGCTAAGCAAAGTCGCAGCGCAGATTGCGCAGCAGGAAAGGATCGACTTGATTTTCTGTGGCGGTCAACAGGCCGACTGGGACAGCCACGCGCTTGGGGCCGCGACTGCGGAACGGCTGCAGTGGCCGCAGGTTACATGGGTGAGCGCTCTCGAAGTTCGCGGGCAGACATTGACGGGAAGACACGATGTGGACGACGGCAGCGAGATGTTTTCCGTGCAGCTGCCTGCTGTCATCACGACGCAACAAGGTCTGGGTGAACCCAGATATCCGACCGTGCCGAATATCATCAGGGCAAAAAAGAAGGAGCTTCGCATCGAGACGTTGGACCAGTTCCATGTCGAGCTGAAGCTGAACGTGGTGGGTGTGGAAGTGCAGGCGAAGGCGCGGCTGCACAAAATATTGGATGGAAAAGATGCGCCGGCCGCTGCCGTCGAGCTGGTGGATCTGCTGCGGAACGAAGCGCGGGTGATTGCATGATCCTGACGGTTGTGGAACATGCACGCGGCAAGGTCAGCAACAGCACGTATGAGATGGTGACGTGCGCTCGCCAAATCGGCAGGGAAGGCCCGGTGACCGCGCTGGTACTCGGTTCCGGGGTCATGGCGGTTGCGAACGAGGTGGCCTTGCTGGCCGAGCAGGTATTGGTCGCCGATCACGCGGACCTGGCCCAGTACGACCCCGAACTATGGTCGGCGGCTGTGGCTCAAATCGCCAGGGAAGGGGATGCTCATACAATCCTGATTGGTGGCAGTAGAACTGGTCGCGAGTACAGTCCGCGCGTGGCCGTCAAGCTGGATGCGCCATTGCTGGAAGATGTCATCAGCGTGACAGAGGTCGAGGGTACCCTTGCAGCCGAACGGTATACCTGCTTGGCGCGACTTACAGAGAAAGTTACAACGCACGCGCCTGTAGCCGTCATTACTATCAGGCAGGGAGCTTTTGCGGCAGCCATGCCAGGCACGCAGGCAGCCCAGCAATTGGACGTCGACCTGACGCTGCCTGCTCGCCGGGTGCAAATCACGGGCAAATCCGCAGAAAAAATCTCGCGCATTTCGCTGGCGGAGGCGGAGATTGTCGTCGCGGGCGGTCGCGGCGTCGGCAGCGCGGAAGGCTTTTGC
>JAJZDO010000671.1 GCA_021805955.1 Acidobacteriota bacterium | reverse complement strand
CATCCAGTGCCCGCGTGCGAAACGTGGCCGCAGACCCATCGGGATTTTCCATCGGCGTTTCCATGCCGATGAACCACTGTTCCGTGGCACGAAAAATCACCGGATTGTGGCAGCGCCAACAGTGCGGATACGAGTGGTTAATGTCGATTCGCGCTAGCAGCGCGCCGCTCGCCTTCAACAGTTCAACGATCGGCTCGTTTGCCGCAAAAACTTTTTTGCCGTCGTACTCCGGCAATCCATTGTGCAGCCGCCCCGCGCCGTCCACGTTGCAGGTGGGGTCAAGCCCGTACCGCACGCCGGTATAGAAGTCATCTGCGCCGTGCGCAGGAGCAGTATGGACAGCGCCCGTGCCGGTATCTGCAGTCACGTAGTCCGCAAGCACTCCCAGAATGCTGCGCTCCAGGAATGGATGTTGAAATGTTGTGCGCTCCAGTTTCCGTCCGGGAAAACATGCAATCTCTTTTGCATCTTTGAACCCAACCGCCTCGGCCACAGATTTCGCCAGCGATTTCGCGACGACATACACCTCTCCGTCCGATTCCAGTGCGACATACTCAAAATCCGGATGAAATGCCACCGCCAGTGACGCCGGAAGCGTCCACGGAGTTGTCGTCCAGATGATGGTGTTCACCTGCTTCCCGGCGAGCGCTGCATCCAGTGCCGCAGGATCGCTGGTCATGCGGTATCGCACATATACGCTGGGGCTGGTGTGCATTTCATATTCCACTTCCGCCTCGGCCAGCGCCGTGCGGTCGTGGATGCACCAGTACACCGGCTTCAATCCCTTGTACACAAATCCGGCTTCAAGAAATTCAAAGAACGTTTCCAGAACCCGCGCTTCATACGACTTCGACATTGTCGAATACGGGCGGTCGAACTGGCCCAGCACTCCGAGCCGCAAAAACTGTTCGCGCTGCAGGTCGACATATTTTTGCGCGTACTCGCGGCAGGCTCGCAGCACCTCAATGGCGGGAAGTTCCAGTTTTTTGCGTCCGAGATGTTCATCCACCTTAATTTCAATCGGCAAACCGTGGCAGTCCCAGCCCGGAACATACGGAGCATCGTAACCGGCCATCGTCTTCGACTTCACCACAAAATCTTTCAGGCATTTATTCATCGCGTGGCCCAGATGGATGGGGCCATTCGCGTACGGCGGGCCATCATGCAGCAAATACACGGGAGCGCCTTTGCGTGCTGCTCGAATCTGCGCGTACAACTGCGATTCCTGCCAGTCAGCCAGTCGTTTCGGCTCATTCTGCGGAAGATTGGCTTTCATCGGAAAATCGGTGTGCGGCAGGTTCAGGGTCGCCTTTAAATCAGGCCCAGCAGGCATATCTTCTCCAAAGCAAATATTCTCATACTCCCTTATGATAAATGCATACCGCGCCTCTACCGGCCTTGGGGGGAAACGTATTGGCTGGTGAAGCGTCTATAGCATTAACGTTATCGATATCCGTGTCATTCTCGATAACCTGAGGATTATTTCAACCGTTTGGCTCTTGCCAATTGGCCGGAAACACTGGATCGAATGCCTTGGAAATCACGTGAGGATTTTGGCGAGGACGACAATTAAAGCCTGCATCCCGCATAATGAAAGCAGGCAGCACAGCGGGCCTCTCCACTCGCTAGCAGTCGAAAATGGGTAATGGATGTCGAATCAGCTTCTGATACCACCGGAAATCGAGAGAAACCAATCCCGTGACATTGCACAGCCGGCTCTTTGGAGCACGCTTCAGGGAGAGCCTTCATTTTGGGCCTCGCTAACGGAGAATTTGCGCGCCAGGTTTTTTCCCCGGCCTCAACCGGCACTCCAACTCAAATCGAAGCCAATACCTGTAGTCGATCCGTTCTATGAGGAACCCATCTGGGTCGGCATCTATGACGATTTTCGCGAATTGTTTTTTCCCCGGAAGTTACCTCCGTTACATCTGGAATCGCACGCTGTGGCGGTTTCCAATCCTCTGGAGCGGCCGCGGGATCGCAAATCAAGCCTTATATCCGTCGGCATTCATCTGCTGGTGCTCGCCATGATCCTGGCAGTCATCTTTTGGCGTCCGAGGCGGCCCATGGTCGCGGAAGTCGTTCCTCCTCCGAACTTTAACATCACGCCATTTATGCCCCTGGACGCCAACGCAAAAGTGATGGGCGGCGGCGGTGGCGGCGGAGATAAAAGTCTATTACCGGCAGCCCAGGGCAAGCTGCCCACCATCGCCAAGGTCCAGTTCGTTCCTCCGGATGAGGTCATCCGCAACCCCAAGCCCAAACTCGCCGTCGAGCCCACCGTGGTGATGCCCGCAAACATCCAGTTGCCCAACAGCGCCATGCCCAATCTGGGAGATCCCTTGACGGCCGTGCGCGGACCTGCCTCAAATGGCATCGGCAGCGCCGGTGGCATCGGATCAGGCAACAGCGGCGGCGTCGGCTCCGGTTCAGGCGCGGGGGTGGGACCGGGACAGGGCGGCGGCTATGGTGGCGGCATCTACCAGGTCGGCGGCGGTGTTCGCCCGCCAGTGGTCATCTATGCGCCGGAACCGGAATTCTCCGAGCAGGCCCGCATGGCGAAATATCAGGGATTGTGCGTTCTCGAAATCATCGTGGATGCCAAAGGAATGCCACGCGATCCAAAAGTGATTCAACACCTGGGCATGGGTCTGGACGAGAAGGCCCTGGAATCAGTCAAGCAATATCGCTTCAAACCGGCCACTTTGGCCGGGAAACCGGTCGCCGTCCGCATGGATATCTCCATCGACTTCCACATCTACTAGCATTCAGCGAATTGCCAGGTGCCTCAGGTTGTCGCCGCAGCGACCGAACCTGGGATGGAAAGCCTACAGCCAGTAGTTATTCGCTCCCGCACAAATTCTGTCAACGCGTCGTTCGTATATCCCGGCGTCTCTAAAAAAAACTGCGGCTTGCATCGCAATATCGGCAGCCATTCCGCCGGCCACGCCGGCTTCTCTGGCGCAGAGTGCGTGCCGCTCCACAACACCGCGTCTGCCCGATCCAGAAAATACTGCGCCGACGGTTTGAAGTCTCCAATCGCCGGATCGAGTACCGTCAGATACAAATCCGGCTTCAAAAACCGCACAATGCTATTCGACTCTAAAATGGCATTCTTCGCCTGCGCCAGTTCTTTTCGCACTCTCGGCATTGCTTCCGCCAATTGACCCTGCCGGGTTCGCACCCAGTAGGAACGCACCGCACCCGCCGCCAGGAATCGCGCGCTGTCGGTCCCGCTATCGGAGGAACGTTCTTCCGTCACCGCGACCGTATGCGCGTCGGTCTCGCAGTCGCAGGGCTCGCCATTTGCGGAGCAGGTTCCATGGCCGAATTGCGTCACCTTGAACGCAGTCCATTCGAACTCCGGCAGCGCCGCGATCAACCCCGCGACCACCGATGTTTTGCCAATGTTGCGCGTATGTCCGCCGAC
>JAJZDO010000281.1 GCA_021805955.1 Acidobacteriota bacterium | reverse complement strand
ATCGGCTGAAGGGTACTGCCAGAAATGCGATCAACGCCATCCTGGCAGCCGCCGCGATGAACTTCCAGAAGCTCCTCAGAGCTTTTTCGCGCATTTTTCTGTTCTACTTGATCCACGCATGGAACGAGATGCTCACCTTCAATCTGCTTGAGAATCGCTTTTTCAGGATCGACTACTGTTAGGAAACCAAAGGGGCACCCGTCCTTCGCTAGGCGGAAATGAAGAGCATTACAACAGTTTGGCGGCGGCCTGTGCGAAGTAGGTGACGATGAAGTCGGCACCGGCGCGGCGGATGGAGATTAAAGACTCCAGGATGGCGCGGTCGCGGTCGAGCCAGCCGCGGTCGAAGGCGGCGTGCAGCATGGAGTACTCGCCGGAAACTTGATAGGCACCGAGGGGAACGTCGTATCGGTCGCGAGCTTCGCGGATGATGTCGAGATAGGGCATGGCGGGCTTCATCAGGATCATGTCCGCGCCTTCGGACAGGTCCAGTTCGATTTCGCGCATGGCTTCGCGGCGGTTCGCTCCATCCATCTGATAGCTGCGGCGGTCGCCGAACTGGGGCGCGGAATCCGCGGCTTCGCGAAACGGACCATAAAACGCGGAGGCAAATTTGGACGCGTAGGAGAGGATGGGCGTGTCCTGCAATTCGTCCGCATCCAGGGCATCGCGGATGGCGGCAACGCGGCCATCCATCATGTCGGAAGGCGCAACAATATCCGCACCTGCACGGGCGAGCGAGGCCGCAGTCTTGGCAATCAGCTCGACGCTGGAGTCATTTTCAATTTCATGCGCGCCGTTGGCAGCCTTCCGCACAATGCCGCAATGACCGTGCGACATGTATTCGCACAGGCAGACATCGACGATCAGCAGGGTGGAATCGAGGGCGCGTTCGCGCTTCATGGCGCGGAGGGCCTGCTGTACGATTCCGTTTTCATCCCAGGCGCCGGTGGCCTGGTCATCTTTGGTTGCAGGCAGGCCGAAGAGGAGAAATCCGCCAACGCCGAGCTTGGCCGCTTCCGTCGCATCCTTGATAGCTTCATCGATGGACAGATTGAAGACGCCGGGCATGGAGGAGATGGCACGGCGAACGCCTTCGCCGGGACAGATAAAGAGCGGGGCAATCAGTGCGCCGGGATGCAGGCGGGTTTCGCGGACCAAGGCCCGCATCGGCTCGGACCGGCGTAGACGCCGCATTCGTATCAGAGGGTAATCCATGATCGGTTCGATTTTACCGCGTGGGGGCGGCGGGTACCCAAGTTCGGGCGGGAAACGTGGCGCGTTCAACTGCATCCCACCCTTTGCAAATACAGCAAAAGGAGGGGAACGATGGATTCTGCTACATTGGCGGGCCTGAGGCTGCCGGCGGGAACGAGTAACGCCCGGCGGACAATTGCGCGTAATTCTGGTCCGCCGAGGTTTCGAGCATCACCCACAGGGTATAGATCGCCAGGATTGTACCGAAGAAGGGCTTGATCAGCGTCAGAACGGCCACGACGATGGCAAAGATGCGGCCCCAGGGCTGGCGCGTCAGCAAGGCCATACCCACAGCCAGCGACAGGATGGCCCGCGCGAATACGACGACGGTGATCAGGTGGAGGAGCCATCCGCCGGGATGGAAGGGGGCATATACCCATGTGTCTGGCCCAGTCATCCACGGCAGTCCGCCCCCTAAAACGACATGAAGAATGGGCAGTACGAGCAGCCAACGGAGTACGCAATAGGCGGCAAAAACCGTCCACAGAATGCCCATCGTATGCCAATGCCGCGCAACACGAGAAACCGCCAGCGGCACCATGCGAGGGAAGCCAGGCGGTACCGCTCCGGGCACGACCGGCGGGGTCACCCCTGCGACCCCGGTAGGTACGCCACAGTTCGGGCAACAAGGCTGACTGCCAACGGGCTGACCGCATTGACTGCAATACATATCCGACCCTCCTCTTTCCTGGCCCAAGACTCCGATCCCATCGAAGATACGCCGGTGCTGGCATGAAAGTTCCAATTTTTCGGACTCCCCGCCGTGCAATCCAACTTCGCTGCCATTCTTGCAGAGCGACGATACCGGACGCGCAACCCAACGAGCGAAGGCCGTTGCAGCACGCGCTCCGAACGTTATCGATGATCGAAATCACGCCGTCGGGATTCGGCATCTATTTCCCGGAACTGGACGCCGATCTTTACCTGCCCGCACTGTTGCAGGGATTTCTAGGTTCAAGAAAATGGATGGCGCGACGGCTCGGCATGGCTGGAGGAAAATCGAGGAGCGCAGCGAAAAAACTGGCGGCGAAAAACAATGGCAAGCTGGGTGGAAGACCATAGAAAATGGCGGTTGGGCAAAGCCTATCGTAGATCCCACCGGCAAAGGAGTGTCATTCTGAGCGAAGCGAAGAATCCAGAGGGTATACGCGATGGAAGTCATGTTGACTGTTCGGAGATTCCGGTTTCCAATAATCTCCGAGAATTAGAGGGAAGACCATAGGCCGAATTGAATCAGGATATCTTTGGCTTCTGGTTTTCTTTGAATCAAGGCAGCTACACGCGAACCATACCGTGTCTGGTACTCAGCCGCCCATTTTTTCTGCGGAGCCTGTCCCTGATAAAGCAATCCGATCATTTCAGCAAGCGAATCATCGATTTCAGCAAAAATCCGGATATAGGCATGCACATACGCCTCATGCAAATCAGAGTCGTCGTCAAAATAACGCATATTTATACCCACCATGTGGTTGCTCTCATTTTTGCTAACGGACGTATTGCTCAGAATGTTTGTTGGATTTGGATGCAAGTAATGTGTATTGATCGTTGATAAAAGTTTTCTAAATTCTTTGCATTTTGGGAGACTATTGTTTTCGTCTAGTTCTTCCTGAAATTCTTTAATGTAATTTTTCCTGTTGCTGCCGTGATTCGTCCAGACTTCTGCAAGCCCTGAATTGTCTACAAACTTCCCAACGATAAGCATCGCCTCTAAGCCAGTTCTAAAATTCGACCATGCAAAGAAGCTTTGATACGGCATCAAGTTATCGAAGCCGTGCATAATCGAGCGCTGCGCAAACAGCAAATGCGGAATCAAGCCAATGTGGGATAAGTTCTGCAAATCCCTGTTGGTAGAAATTACTTTCAGGGCTTCCTCATATTGCTCCAAAAGCAGCGTAAACGTATTGTATTCATCTCTGAAATTCAACAGGAAACAATCGCGATTATATTGCGATCTTGAATTCAGTTCCAGCAAATGAAGTTGAGGTTCTCTCATAATTCTCTATTCACAAGTTGACACTCTTCACTTCCACAAGTTTTTTTACTTTCGCGATGAACTCTTCCAGCGGCATGGTGCCTTGGTCGCCTTTGCCGCGGATGCGGACGCTGACGGCGTTGGCGGCGGCTTCTTTGTCTCCCATGACCAGCAAGTACGGGATCTTCTGCATGGTCAGGTCG
>JAJZDO010000865.1 GCA_021805955.1 Acidobacteriota bacterium | reverse complement strand
ATACGAGGCAAATATCCAGCACGATCGAAAGACTTCCGGAGAAAAAGTAAATCCAGTTGAAAATTTTTTCACAGGATCGGTGATCGCAATCCAGCCTTCCTGAAAGCCATGCCCGTATAAGAAGTAGACCTCTTTGGAGGAAGGCGGTTGGATCGTGCGCAGGTCGGTTTCGCCGCGCTTTCCCGAGGCCATCGGCCACCTGAATGGAGCGTCGACGTCTGCCAACGTGCCAGGGTATGAAGGGTCCACATCCAGCAGCATGTCCGGAAAGTCGATTCTGTCACCCGCCGAAACGGCCATCGCGGGATGCAGCGCGAAGAGGAAGGGAAGTTCCTCTGGGCCAGGGTTCTCAATTTTGTAGCTGAGTTCGAACGATGGTTCGTCGCCGCGAAGCGTCAGCGTCTTTTCCACCGCGATGCCGCTGATGGGTGTCTGGCAGTTCAAGCGCAGAGTTACGGAGTCCGTTCCGCGTTCCGTCCGCGGCGTCCACGGCAGACTCCAAAGCTCTCCGTGGTCGGGAAACAGCTCCCCATGAATCGTGGAAGGGGTTGCCGTGGGAAACATTTCCTCCCAGCCGCCACACCAGTAGTTGTCAAATGCGGAACCGAATTGGACCCTTTGCGGAGCGATGCGCGGATTCTGCCAGATCACTTCGCGATCGAGCGGTTTGTAGACCACGCTCCAGATTCGACCGCCGAGTTCGGGAAGAATGACGATGCGAAGTATTCGATTCTCAATGATGACAGCTTTGTGAGAAAGAAGAGTCCAGCGGTCGTCAATGAATGGCATTTGTCTCATGTTCCATGGACCTGTGTTTGAAGGAGAGACATGGGTTATTCGCTTCCACAATCGGCTACGTTGCGGCCGGTTCAAGGGTTGTGATCAGGATCGTCCCCGCCAGGGTGATGCCGCCGCCGATAACCGTACTCAATCCAATGCTCTCGTGCAAGGTAATTGCCGAGAGGACGACGCCAAAAAACGGCAACAGATAGATTGAAACCGAGGCCTGGCTCACGTCCAGACGTTGTAAGAGAAACATCCACAAGACCATGGCCAGTCCCCAACTGAAAACACTCAGGACCAGAAGCGCGACCCAGGTGCTGGTGGAGTAGGTGCGAAGGGATGACCATGAAAACGGTTCAGCCCAATACATCAAAAGCAAACTAAAAACAAAGGCAAGCAGGTACCCGTAGGTGAGGACTTCCATGGGCGTGAAGCACTTTAAAAGTTCCTTGCAATAGACGTTGTAGACAGCGCTCCCCAGGCACGCCAGAAGCACGAGAACATTCCCCATCAAAAACTGGCCCTTGGAAAGGCTCATCTGACGAAGGTCCGGAGTCGACAGAATCAGTACGCCCACCAGCGCGATGCCAAGACTGGCCCAGCGCAGCCGGGTCATCCGCTCTCCCAGGACCATCGATGCAAGGACCGCCGTGATCACGGGAAGGGTAAGGTAGATGATGGCCGCGTTCGACGCGGTGGAACGATCCACTCCCCATGCCAGAAGCGCCGAGCCGGGAACGAGCCCAAAGAGGCTCACCATCAAAAAGGCAAGCATGTTCTTCCTGGTCCAGATGGATGATCGCCTGTTGGCTTCGACGGCACCAGATGATGTGGAAAGAGAAGGCTTCGCGCGAGAGTTGTGACGTTCCCTGGCGAGGAACGGGAACAGGACGATGGACGCCATGAGCAGTGTCCACGCACTTACTGTGAGCGGCCCCATTTTCTCTGTGGCGATTTTGAAGGCAGCATATTGCGCTGCCCACAGCATATTCACCAGCACCAGCAAACTGATGTCCACCACCGTCGCTTTGGCAACTCTCATGGCGCGCACCCTGCGTTTTCTTCATCCCCGTGCTGAAAAGGGCCTGGTTATCAAGCGTGTGATCGTGCTCGCACTCATTCCAGAACGGTGATGGGTTTGTACAAGCACTGCTCTACGGTCGCCGCATCCAGATCGACTCCAATTCCCGGCTCCGTCGGAAGGGCCCATTTGCCGTCCTTGAGTTCTATTTCAGGCTTTGCCAGATGTGACCTCAAGTGGGAGGGGAAAAGATCCTGATGAAACAGTTCTGTATAAGGACAATTCTGGACCACAGCGGCGAAATGACGGGTGGCTGCGGCGGTCAAACCTGTTTTCCAGGCGTGTGGGATGCAATAGAGTCCGCGTTCTTCCGCCATCCGCGCACAGCGTATTGCCTCGGTCAATCCTCCCACTCTTCCCAGGTCGGGCTGGATCACATCGCAGTGCCCTCGATCCATGAGCTCCTTAAATTCATGACGGGACTGAAGCAACTCCCCAACCGCGACCGGCGTCGTAGTGGCGTCGGCCAAGCGGGCCAGTCCGTCCAGATCGTCGGTATGCAATGGAGTTTCAATAAAGAACAGCTTTGCGTCTTCTACGCTTTGCAGGACCCATAGTGCATCGTTGAAATTCTTCCAGCGGTATCCGACGTCGACCATAAAATCGCAATCCTGGCCAACGCGTTTGCGGCACTCGTGGGTGAACCTGACTAATTCCCGATCACTCACCAGATCGTAGAACAGCATTTCCATCTTCATGGCGCGGAAGCCAAGCGCCAGCGCCTTATCAATCAAATCAAAACAGAGGGTCTGCATTTCCGCCCAGGAACGTCCCAAAGGCATGCTGGGGAACAGCGTGGCATAGGGCGTGACTTCCGCCCGCGCCGCCCCGCCCAGGAGTTGATACGCGGGAACGCCAAGCAATTTGCCGCGAAGATCGTGAAGAGCGATATCGATGGCCGACATCAGCATGATGCCGAGTCCTCGGCGCGCATGGTAGATGGTTCCTTCGTAAAGTTTGTCCCACAGAGCCTCAACCTCCAACGGGTTCTGCCCAAGCAGCATTTCGCTGACGCTGCGGCTCCAGATGTGGGCAGTTGGCGTTTCCAGCAGCGCCGCCATCACATTCGGTGGAGCGTCCGTTTCGCCAAGTCCGTACATGCCGTTGTCGGCAGTGATGCGGATGACGGCCGTGTCCACCGCGCCATCGCAATCATCGGGGCTGGCGTGCGGGGAACGAAGCTGCAGGCATTCAATCTTCTGGATTTTCATATACACTTTCCTTCTTTGCACTAACAAGGTGGATGGAACGTCGAGCTTTAGCGAGGTTATTGCTCAGCATCAAGATGCGATCGCCTATCTTGAACTGGAGTGGACGAAGGAGGTGCTTTCTTTGCAGACTGTTCCTGGACCGCATGATTCTTGTCTGATTTATTCCGTCGAGTGCAAGTTCTGTTGTCAGATCAAACATTCATGGCCTCTGGCGAATCGACGTTAAATCTGCTTAGGTGTTCTCGAAGCAGAATGGTTTCCGAAAGATTGTCAGTTCGGTTGCAGCCTTGCCAGTCCGTCCAGACATATTCAAGGGCGAGAAATCCGCGATAACTCCGATTTGCCAATCTTTCGGAA
>JAJZDO010000621.1 GCA_021805955.1 Acidobacteriota bacterium | reverse complement strand
GGGTGTCTCACAGTATTTCAGTATAGCGCAGCGTCGCGGATGAGTGGGTCCCGATGCCCAGCAGGACGTACCTGCTGGTGGGTAGGCACCAGGACTGGATAAATAAATGGATTGCATCGGCGCCAGAGAACCCATAGAATCCAGTGTGCCAATGCAACGTGTACGCGCAATTTATCCGGGCAGCTTTGACCCGCCCACCAACGGCCATTTGGACCTGATTGCCCGTGGGTCGCGCATCTTTGACCACCTCGTGGTTGCCGTCTTGCACAACGCGGACAAAACGCAGCCGCTCTTCAAAACCGAGGAGCGTGTGGAGATGCTGCGCGAAACCACGCGTGAGTTCGACAACGTTAGCGTGGAGACCTTTGATGGGCTGCTGGTTGAATTTGCCCGCCAACAACGCGCACAGGCTGTGCTGCGTGGCATTCGCGCCATCAGTGATTACGAGTATGAATTTCAAATGGCGCTGATGAACCGCCGTCTGGCTCCGGAGCTGGAGACGGTATTTATGATGCCTGCAGAGAAGTATTCCTATGTCAGCTCGCGGCTGATTCAGCAGGTCTTTCACTTGGGTGGGTCCGTGGAGGGCTTGGTGCCGCCAGTGGTGCTGGAGCGCATGCGCAACCGCAGTGCGCAGCCGATGCGATAGTTCGCCGGGGATTCTGGAGAGAGTTCTTCATGCCTTCTGCCCGCGGAGCTATGCAATCATATTTCCTCTGCATTCAATCCGATGAACATATTTCGGAATACGCCCAGTCATTGCAAAGAACGCGGCTAGCGTGGAGACCACGACTCTTTCCCCACAGAAACACTCTGCCCCAAAATTTCCCAGCGCCTGACGGACACTCAGGCACGCGCACGCTGCAAAAACTTCGGTGCAATCGCATAATTCAACTGCACGGCAAGAATGATGGCAATACTCCAGCGCGGATTGAAAACGCAGGCCGCCGCACCCAGCGCGTAGAGTGACTGTGCGATCACCACGCGCTTGCAAATCGCCGAGCAAACCTCCGCGGGCACATCGTCGCGCACCAGTTGGGCACGCTGCGCATACTTCCAGCTTGCATACAGAACTGCGCCCATCCAAAAAATATCCAGCCAATACAGCAACAGCGCTGTGCGATAACCGATGAACTCCGCCAGCAGGCGCGTGGAAAAGGGTACCAGCGTGACCGCAAAAAGAAACGCAATGTGAATCCACGACAGATGCCGGTCGCTGCGGGCCAAATAGTTCAGTTGCGTTTGCTGGCCATTCCAAAAAATCCCCAGCGTGATGAAGCTCATGAGATAGAGCAGAATCTGCGGCGCAAGCCCGGCGAGCACATGCAGCAGGTCGCGTTCGGTGTGCACCGCGCTGGCAACCGGTAGTCGCAAATCCAGCACCAGCAGCGTCATGGCAAAGGCAAAGACGCCATCGCTTAGCGCAGACAGCCGATCGAGACTTTGATTGGCGATTTTGTTGTAGAGCGTCGTCATCCGGTTGCTTTTCCGCGCTACGGCTGCAAGCGCAACAGCACCACGCCATGGCTGGGCACAACCGCGGTGTAGGCCCCCTGAATCATGCCCACATCCTTGTGTGCCCACAGATCGCGTGCGTGTACAGGATGGTTATACCCCACTGCGCGCAAGGGAAATGAGATCGGATACGCGGTCGTGCCGCGATTGAAAAGTGCAACGGCCTTTTCGCCGTGCGCGAGCGGCTTCATCCATACCTCATACGGCCCGATGGCTGAGATGCGGTCGCCCTGCTTGCCCAGCACATCTTGATCGACAGCGATCACTTCCTTGTTCAGCAAAATCTCTCGCGTGGCCGTGGTCATCTTGCTCAGGTCGTTGCCAGCCAACAAGGGCGCGGCCAACATGGCCCACAGGCTCATATGCAGGCGATATTCACCATCCGACATGCCGCCATTGCCCACTTCCAGCATGTCAGGATCATTCCAGTGGCCGGGACCTGCGTACTGGGCCAGTCCCGCCTGCGAAAATCCAATCAATGCCATGCGATCCCAGTTGTCTTTAATGTCCCCAGTGGTGCGCCACAGATTGCCGCCCACCTGCGGCCCCCAACTCCAAACTGCGTTGAAGCCGTACTGACACAGGCTGTAGACGATGGGTCGGTGTGTCTTCAGCAGCGCCTGGTGCATCGTCTCGTAGGCCTGCTGCATCATTTGCCACTGCTTTTGCTCATCGCCCGGCGCTTGCTGCTGCAGGATGTCGCGATAGCTGCATAGGTCGTACTTTAGATAATCGATGCCCCACTTGGCATAGGTCTCTGCATCCTGCTCCTCGTGGCCGTAACTGCCCTCGAATCCAGCGCAGGTCTTCGGCCCAGGCGAGGAGTAAATGCCCAGCTTCAAGCCTTTGGAGTGTACATAGTCGGCCAGCGCTTTCATGTCTGGAAAGCGTTTGTTGGTCTGGATGAAGCCTTGCGCGTCACGGTGGCCCTCCCAAGTGTCGTCAATGTTGACGTAGACATACCCGGCATCGCGCATTCCACTCGAAACCATCGCATCGGCAGCCGCGCGCACGTCCGCCTCGGTCACATTCCAGGCAAAGTGGTTCCAGCTATTCCAGCCCATCGGCGGCGTGGCGGCAACCAGGTTGGATTGTGCGAAGAGCGGAACAGAACAAAGAAAAATCGCACAGCACAAAAAGATTCCGCTGCCAATTCGATGCATCAAAGAACGCATGGGCAACTCCAGATGTTTTTTGCAGACGCAACCACTGTATCGCTTCCTTCCAACCTGCGTCCATTGCCCCATGCTGGCCTGCGGAGCCTCGTGTACACTCAAAATGTCTGCAATGATGTTGGCATCTGTGCGAAAGTGGCGGAATTGGCAGACGCACCAGACTTAGGATCTGGCGGGGCAACCCGTGGGGGTTCAAGTCCCCCCTTTCGCACCAAAAGCACTGAAAAACGGCTGTCGCAACAGCGCAATGGACAACCCCCAGCACATAAGAAAAATTCCCAGCGCACACGCACCAAATACGGCTAAATTTCCATTGAGCACTGCGATCCAATGCCAGTACCCCTGGCGCAGACCAAACTTTTCTCCGATCAGTCCGGCGACTTCAATGCCGCCAATCCACACGGCCATCAGCACGGACGCGGCGGTGATGGTGAGGTTGTACCAAAGCTTGCGCAGCGGCTGCGTCATGGCCCAGCCGTAGGCCTCCGTCATCAACACACTGTCAGCGGTGTCGAGCAGCATCATGCCTGCGGTAAAAAGCGCGGGCAGCGCCATCACCTGCGTAAAGCCGATACCATGCGCAATTTGCGCGGCAGAAAGCGCGAGCAGTGCAACCTCCGATGCAGTGTCGAAGCCGAGTCCAAATAAAAATCCTACAAAATACATGTGCCAACTTTTACTGGTGAGGCGCAAGACCGGGCCAAAAATACGTGCCAGCGGGCCGCCGGGCAGATCGAAGTGCTCAA
>JAJZDO010000093.1 GCA_021805955.1 Acidobacteriota bacterium | reverse complement strand
GGCGAGATCACTCATTGCGCACCGCCCTGCACAGCCTGCAAGCGCTGCTGGTCAGCTCGCTTGAGCACTTCGTCATGCGGAGTCGGCTCATATTCGTAATCGTCAGGATCCATATAATCTCTGCGCATGGGATGATCTTCAAACTCGTCCCACATGAGCAGCCTGCGCAAATCGCGATGTCCGCGAAAGACGATCCCATAGAGATCGAATATCTCCCGCTCCTGAAACTCCGCCGAGCGCCAGACGGGCGTGAGTGAGGGCAACTCGACGGCGTCGCCGCGATTTCCGGTTCGCATCCGAATCACCAGCGGCGGATGTGGATCGGTTGGGCCATGCTTCATCGAAAACAGGTGATAGACAGCCTCAAGATAGCCGGGTTCAATACGCTTGACCGTCTCTTCAACAGTCTCTTCCACACTCTGCTCAACGCCATCGACCTGCTTCAGAACGGTTCGAGATGTCTTCATCTTTTCCGTTGTCTCTTTGTCCAGCCAGTCGACGCCTGTCACATTTGAGCAGTAGTCATAACCGAGCTGGTCGCGCAGATACGCCGCCACGCGCAAAGCATCCTCGGCGGCCACCAGCAAGGAATGCTGCGCAGATGGAGATGGATTGGCAAGAAGCGATATCTTGACCCCGGGCATCGCGGCTTGCAAATCCGAAAGCACCTGTTCGGAGGTCTTCATGCCGACTCTCCCTGGCTTGGAACAGGCAGCGGCCATACCAGCCGATTGACAGGCGGCTCCAGATCATGGGCAGACGGCACGGGGACGGGAAACTCGCCCTGCGCTTCCGCATTCAGATGACGCGGACGCGCTTCTCCGGTCAGCGGCTGCGCTTCAATCTTTTTCTGCAATGTCATAAATGCGTGGATCAAAGCCTCGGGTCGAGGTGGACATCCAGGAATATGAACATCGACGGGGATATAGCGATCAATGCCCTTGAGCACGTTGTAGCCCTGCTTGAATGGGCCGCCAGAGATCGCACATGCCCCCATGGCAATGACGTACCGCGGCTCAGCCATCTGGTTGTAAAGACGCACCACCTGAGGCGCCATCTTCTTGGTCACAGTTCCCGAGATAATCATTAAATCCGCCTGACGTGGCGAGGGCCGAAAGACTTCTGCCCCAAATCGCGCCAGATCATAGCGCGCCATCGTTGTAGCTATCATTTCAATGGCACAACAGGCCAAGCCGAACTGCATGGGCCAGACAGAGTTACGACGTCCCCAGTTATACAGTTCGTTCAGCGTGGTCACGAACACGCCTTGCTTTCCAAGCTCGATTTTCAGATCTGGCTCTACTGCCATTCAACACTCCTTGAAGCCTGAAACAGCGAGCAGCAGCTACGCCCAGGTCAGAACTCCCTTAGCCCAAGCCCAGGCAAGCCCCTCGGCCAGCATAAGCACAAAGACAAACATCGCCAGGCACGCTCCCACGCCCAGCCCCGTAAAAGCAACGGCAAATGGCAAAAGGAAAACCGCTTCAACATCGAAAACCAGAAAGATAATCGCGTAGAGATAGTAGCCGGACCGAAACTGGACCCAGGCATCCCCTTTGGATTCAAGCCCGCACTCATAGATCGCGTTCTTAATTGCATTCGGCTTTGCCGGAGAAACCCATGCCGCCCACAGGCGAGCCAGCGCTAGCGGCGCAATGGCAAAGCCGAGCGCGGCCAGGAACAAGATCAGGAGTGGAGCATATACAGCCATCGTTCATTCCGTCGCAGTCTGCGTCAAGGAAGACCGCCTCATCTACCCTACCAGTTTCGACTCGCCCGTCCTGGCGCGAAGGTGGCCGAATCGCATTTCAACCACATCGTTTCGCATCTCATCGTAAAAGGTCCACCGTTTGATGCGCTACTCTCAAAATCAGGCCATCCCGCCAAACATCCCACATCTCGAAAAGCCTTCCCTCCCGCTGCACGGCGGCCATGCCTGTCTGTCTCCAACCTTTGGTGGAAGACAGCGCCAGGTACACTCCTGCTACTCTTCGCTGGTAATCATGTCCAACTCGCGCCCGTCCCACGCGCGGTTTCTTCCCCGGAGGTTCTGTCGGCCATGTCTTCTGCCCATCGATTTGCGATTCACGTCCATTGCCCATGGATACGCTGGACGACGGCTTCACCGCTGGCGTTGCTGATTCTGGCAGCTATGATGCCGAACTTAGGGACGAGCACCGTTCACGCGGCATCCAAGCCGAGCCAGAAGACGCAAAGCGCCGCCACCCCGACCCAGAGTTCGACGCAGAATCCGGCACAGCAGAATGCAACGGACGCGAACGCACCGGACACCGAAGAGCAGGGCGTCTTTGGCGGTTCATCCTACGCGCCAGGCCAGCCTGCTGTGGCTCCCTGGGCAGTTGTCCCTCCGACGCAATATGACCAGCACATCACCAGTCGCTATAACTATGCATTCGGAAAGGATCACCCATTCCTGCCCTCGAATGCGACCAGCATCAACGGGCAATTCTACAGCCCGAAGAGTTTTCTCACGGCGGAATACTGCGGGCATTGCCACAAGGAGAGCTATCACCAGTGGCGTCAATCAGCACATGCAAACAGTTTTCGCGCTCCCTGGTATCTGCGCAACGTGAATATGCTGATTGACGAAAAAGGAGTGCAGTATTCACGGCACTGCGAAGGCTGCCATAACCCCGTCGCGCTGCTCTCCGGCGATCTTTCGCAGGGAATGCCGCGCAAGCGTCCCTTTGCCAATGAGGGCGTTACCTGCATGACCTGTCACGCGATGACATCCACCACAACCATGGGCACTGGAAGCTGGGTCATGGGCATACCAGCCGTGATGGTGGACGAGCACGGACAGCCAATTACCACGCCTGTTCCAGACAGTGAAATTCTGGCGCACCTGGACCGGCATAGTCAGGCCGTGATGCGGCCCATGCTGCATACCTCAGAGTTCTGTGCCGCCTGCCACAAAGCCGCAATCCCCAAGGCACTGGACGACTACAAATGGCTACGCGCTTTTACCGTGTATGACGAATGGCAAAACACCAGCTTTGCCAAGGAATCCCCGCTGCCGTTTTATCGAAAAGACTCTGTCTCGACATGTCAAACCT
This sequence comes from Acidobacteriota bacterium, assembly GCA_021805955.1. The sequence continues at coordinate 8,400 of JAJZDO010000093.1, read as the reverse complement.
GCCACATGAAAAGTGAACCACTGCCCGCCGGCGCCTCCGACTACGGCGGCACTCAGGGCATGTTGGCCAGCCATCGCTGGGTTGGCGGCAATACGCTGATCCCGCAGTACTACAAATACTCCGAACAGGCTGAAAAGGTGGCTGCGTTCCTGCGCACGGGCGTCTTCAGTGTGGATATTTTTGCGCTTGAGATCGAGAATATCGAGGCCACGAAAAACGATTCGGTGGTGGTGGCTCCGCTCGGATTGACCAGCTTTTCCATTACGGGCGGGCAAACTCTGGTGGCTGACGTCGTCATCCAGAACAAGGGCATTGGACATTCCTTTGTGCCGGAGCAACGGGATTTTTACGAGGGATGGGTCAACTTCACCGTCAAGGATGGCTCCGGAAAAACACTTGCCGAGAGCGGATATCTGCAACCCGACGGCAACCTGGACACCTCTGCACACTCGTTCACCAATCGCATTATCAATAAGCAGGGACAATTCAATGACCTCCATCAGATCTGGCACAATCGCGTGCTGGCTTACAACAACACCATCCAGTCAGGCCGCAGCCAGCTTGTGCGATACCGCTTCCACCTGCCCAGCGATGTGCAGGGTCCAATCCAGATCACTGCCACCGTACGTTATCGCCGCTTCAATCAGCACTTCATTGATTTTGCGATGAACAAGAAGCACTATCCGGAACCGGTGATCGATATGGCTTCGGAGACTCGCACGCTTGCCGTTGGAAAGAACGCTCCGGTCACCCCGCAGGCCGATGAAAATCCAGAGTGGATGCGCTGGAACAACTACGGTATCGCTTTGCTGGATGCCCAGCAGTATGCAGCCTCTGTCCATGCGTTTGAACGCGTTGCCGCACTGCGACCGAACTACGGCGATGCGTACACGAATATGGCGGTCGTGGAGATTCTTTGGGAGAAGTATGACGATGCGCGTCCCAATCTGGCGAAAGCGCTGGCACTGATGCCGGGGGATTCCCGCGCGCTTTATTATCGTGCGCTGGTGGAGCGAAACGCCGGACAGGTGAGTCAGGCGATCGACGATCTGAACCTGGTCCTCACGCGCTTTCCGCGATCGCGTAACGCGCTTCGCGATCTAGGCTTCAGCTACTACCAGAAGCACGAGTATCAGAAAGCGGAAGAGTGTTATCAGAAGCTGCAAACCATTGATCCCGATGATTTGGCGGCCCACTACAACCTGGCGATTCTCTATCGGCGACTCCACCAGCACAGCAAAGCCAGCTATGAAGCATCTCGTTTCGCCGCCGAAAAAATCGATCCCACGGCATCGGTCTACGCACTGGAGTTCCTGCGCAAACATCCGGAGATCGCCAGCGAAAGTGTCGCCTGGCATGTGCATGATCTGACCGTTGGAACGCCCCCAAAAGCGGATCCCACTCAACCTGTCAATATCACTGGTGGTGGGTTGTAAGCAGCGTTCGCTACACTGAATCGGATGATGATTTTGAAGCCCTCGACCACTCAGTTCTTACTCCTATGCGGGATACTTGCTGGATTGGCTGCACTGCCGACCCACGCCATGACCGTCCACGCCATGACCCGAGCGCAGAAAATCGAAGCCGGCGCAACGCTCTACCAGACAAAGGGCTGCGGCTATTGCCATGGGAAGACGGCGACCGGCACGGCGAAAGGCCCGTCGCTGGCGCATTTGGGATGGTGGCACTGGCGCGGTTCCCGGCTAGCAAAGCAGATCAACAACGGTGGCCAGAAAATGCCAGCTTTTGGCGATTCCCTCACTCGTGATGAGGTGAGCGAGTTGGTGACGTGGCTGCGCAGCCATCCTGCGGCAAAGACACACAACTGACCCGAGCACGAAAAGCCCTGGCGTTTTGTCTATGCGCCTGGTCGATGCGCTTACTTTGGGCGCTTGGTCTCTATGCTTACTTTGGGCGCTTGCTCAATGCTCCGTGCTTCCCATAGCCAGAGCCGATTCGCGGGGGATCATTGGCTGGCAGGAGTTGCGCTCAACCAGCCGCGTCGACAAGAGAATCTCTCTCACCGGCAGGTCAGGATGCTCCAGACGCTCCAGCATCGTCGCCATGGCGATCACTCCAATGGCATTGCAGTCCTGGTGCATGGTGGTGAGCGGAACGGGCAACAGACTTGCATAGCGTACATCGTCGATGCCCACCATCTGAATCTCCTCTGGAATCCGCCGACCCAGCGCAAGCACCGTCTGCATTAACCGTGCCGCCGTTACGTCGTTGGCGCAGACAATGCCATCCGGACGCACCTGTTCCAGAATCTTCCGCACCGTTGTCACATCCAGCGCATGCGCCGTGCGAATCTCCGTCACAGCATCGGGAACTTGCCGAGAGGCTTCCATGCATCCTGAAATGCGTGCCGCGACCGTCGGGGCGGAGTTGGGTTCCGCAAAGAAGAGTAGCCGCCTGACTCCGCTGCCAATCAACCGCTGGGTAATTTGAAATCCGGTACGGCGATTATCAATGCCAACCAGATCATTCTCGGAACGCTCCGGATACGGCAGGTAACACCGATCGAGAAGCACGACAGGCATCCGGGAGCGCTCCAGCATTCGCATGATGCGTCGATTGGCTGCATCCATGCCCGCGACCAGTTCCAATGGAGCAAAAAATACGCCTGCAACCTGCTGGGAGATAAAGTGCTGCGCCATATACTCGGCTTGTTCAATGGCTTCCTTGTCGCTGGGCGCTGCGGCCGAACTGGAGACACCGCCCGCGCGCGAAACACTGGGCCAGAGGAGTGAGTCCGGACGAGCAAACGGCGAACGCATCATGCCGTGGCAAATGGGGTCAAATATCTCCGTCATGCCCAACTCTGGAATGAGCAGACCGAGCGTATAGCCTGCCGCCTGCGGTTTGCGCGTGACGTGGGTTCCCGCACCGGGCCGACGCGTCACCAGATTCATTCGCTGCAGCTCGAGAACCGCTTTGGCCACCGTGATTCTGGATGCGTCAAATGTCTTGCCGAGTTCGGCTTCACTCGGCAGCCTGTCTCCGGGCTTGAAGGTTCCGTTGAGGATGCGACTGTGCAAGGAATCAAAGATCAATTGATGCTTGGGAGCAGCCTTTCCGACTGTACGCTGACTATCTACTTCCAAAACATCCTTCTGACGATTTCCCATAGACACTCTTCTTCCCGGTAAATCCGATTGAGTTACTTACCTTTTCAAATGCTCGGTGAATGTCTTTTGTTTTGTCAATGCATTTCTTGCGCAGTTCATCGGTTGTTGAGCGGTTTCGTACAGGTCGCATCGCAGGTTAGACTGGCAGGTGAAGGAGAAATGCCCATGAGATTTGCTGATTTCGCTCAAACAGGAGAGGCTGTCGCTCGTATCGGACTGGGGTGTATGGGCATGTCTGACTTCTATGTGCCCGGTGACGAAAAGGAGGCGATTTCCGTCATTCATCGCTCTCTCGATCTAGGCGGAACCTTTCTGGATACAGCGGATATGTATGGTCTGGGACGCAATGAAGAGCTGGTTGGACGAGCGATTCGAGGGCGTCGTGAACAGGTATTTTTGGCAACGAAATTTGGCATTCGACGCTCGGAGACCGGAGCGCCGATGGGCGTGAGCGGAAGGCCGGATTATGTCCGGCAAGCATGCGAAGCCAGTCTCCGGCGTCTGGGCGTGGAGACGATTGATCTTTACTATCAGCATCGAGTTGACCCGGAAACTCCAATTGAAGAAACCGTTGGGGCGATGGCTGAACTGGTTGAGGCCGGCAAGGTTCGCTACCTGGGTCTATCGGAAGCTGCACCACAGACCATACGCCGCGCTCATGCTATCCATCCCATTGCAGCGCTGCAAACGGAATATTCCCTGTGGACTCGCGATCCAGAGCCGGAGATTCTTCCACTCGTCCGCGAGCTTGGAATCGCTTTTGTTGCTTACAGCCCACTGGGGCGTGGATTTTTGACCGGACGCTTCCGCAAGCTGGAAGACCTGGACCCAACAGACACGCGACGCAATCACCCGCGCTTTCAGGGTGAAAACTTTGCGGCCAATCTCAAGCTGGTTGCCTTCATTGAATCTCTGGCCGCGAAGAAGGGCTGTACCGCGTCCCAGTTGGCTCTTGCATGGTTGCTGGCTCAGGGGAACGATATCTTTCCCATTCCAGGCACCAAGCGAGTTGCCTATCTGGAGCAGAATCTGGGCGCTTTGGAGATCACATGCAGCGCGGAAGAATTGGCAGAGATGGATCGCGTACTGGGCCGTGATGCCGCACGAGGACAGCGCTATCCTGAGGCAACCATGCGAATGGTGAACCGCTGAAATCTGCGGCGATGACGACGAGATGCCGCCCACGTTGGACTCAGAGTCAAAGCCGGAGCCTCAACCTTCGATCTCGCTGCGCAATCGGGCAATTGTCTCCTGGCTAATCACGGGCATGGCACCAGCCTGCGAGGCGATGTAGCTACCCCATCGGTTACCCGCCTCATTCAATGTCTTCAAAGGCGCTGCCTGGAGCAAATAGTGAGTCATGGCTGCGGTAAAGGCGTCTCCTGCGCCAATGGCGTCTACCACCTGCGTCGGCACTCCCGGATGGCGATGCCAGTCGTTGCGGTTGACCAGCAGGCTGCCCTCACCTCCGCACGTTACAGCCACCAAACGCAAGCCGGGGAAGTGCTCCAGCATCGCCTCAGCCCCGGCACGCAGGGCATCGGCTGCGTTTTGCACGACCAACCCAATCAGACCAAGAACCCGCGGAACTTCCAGGTCGTTCATCTTGACCACGCTGGCAAGCTCGATTGAAGCGCGCAGAATCTCTGCGGAAAAATAAGGGTCGCGCAGGTTGACATCGAAGATTCGTTCACACCTGGGCGGCGCGGATTGTACGAGTGAATCAATCGTCTGACGCGAGACTGCATGGCGTTGTCCCAGACTTCCAAAACACAGCGCGTCTGCCTGTTGAACGGCTTCGATCCAGGCCGCTGTCTTCTCCATAAAATCCCAGGCTGCCGGAGCATGAATGACGTAGCTTGGTTGCCCGTCCGCCAACTCCACAGTGACACGCCCGGTCTCATGCTGCGCGTCGCTTTGCAGCAGACTCACGTCTACCGGATAACCGCGCAGAATGCTGAGCGTCTGCTGCGCCAGATCATCCTGTCCGATGCGGCTCAGGATGGTCGCATGGTTGCCCAATCGACCGGACATCACGCTGTAATTGGCAGGCGCACCCCCCAACTGCTGCCCGGATGGAAGCACGTCCCAAAGCAATTCTCCGATGCCCAATATCCGACGCAAACTCAACTCCTGGTGACGAAACCTGACCTTGAGAATGGCTGCAACCGTGCTGGAATCGTCAAGGTCTGATTGTAAGGCGCGGCGGCAGCTTCCCGCACGGAAGTTCAGCGCAATCCATTCGCGCCTCGGTCGACCGTGCATCCGTGACAAGGGTTCCCGGTTCGCGATACCCTAAGCCGTACTGATTTGGAAACGAGGATGTACCAGGAGCACACATTATGCCCATACAGCCAACTGAGAATATCTGGCGCAACGGCAGCCTGATTCCCTGGGAACAGGCAAATATCCACGTGATGAGTCATGTGGTTCACTACGGGTCGAGCGTTTTTGAGGGAATACGCTGCTACGGACAGCCGTCCGGAGCCGCGATTTTCCGCCTGCCCGAGCACATGCAGCGGCTGATCGATTCGGCCAAAATCTATCGCATGGCTCTACCCTATTCCCTCGACGAACTGTGCGCGGCCGTCGTCGAGACGGTTGAAGCCAATGGCATTGCGCCTTGCTACATTCGACCGATTGCCATGCGCGGCTACGGTGAAATTGGCATCAACCCTTCCAAATGCCCGGTGGATGTGTTTATCGCAAACTTCCCCTGGGGAAAATATGTGGCTGCCGAGCACGGTGGCGCGGATGTCTGCATCAGCAGTTGGAATAGGCTGGCACCAAACACGATGCCCGCCTTGGCCAAAGCCGGCGCAAACTACATGAACTCGCAGTTAATTCGCATGGAAGCCGATGTCAACGGATATGCCGAGGGCATTGCTCTGGACGTGAATGGGCTGGTCTCTGAGGGTTCTGGAGAAAATGTCTTTGTGGTACGCAGCGGTGTGCTTTACACGCCGCCACTGGCCAACTCAGCGCTCTCAGGCATCACGCGTGACTCCGTGCTGACCATTGCTCGACACCTCGGCCTGCCTGTTGTGGAGCAGTCGATCCCGCGAGAGATGCTCTATATCGCAGATGAGGTCTTCTTCACCGGCACAGCCGCGGAAGTTTCTCCCATCCGGTCCATTGATCGCATTGTGATTGGAGATGGGACCACCGGGCCTGTGAGCCAGCAGATCGCCGACGAATTTTTCGGCATCGCCAACGGGCTGAAACCAGATCGATTCGGATGGTTGACGCCGGTCAAAGTCACGGCATCGGAAGCCGTAACTGTCTGACACACTCACATGCCGCAAAAACATAAACCCAGGAGTGCAGCCAGGAACAGGCGGCACTCCTGGGTTTGTAGCATCTTGTGTGCAGGTGTTGTCACCGCGTGGACGACGCTTCACCTGTCATGCGCAAGACGACGCTTCCATGCGCAGCCAGTGGCACGCTCACTGCTGCCGGAGCCAACCATGTCTTTTCATCCGTCAGATCGTGGATCCGGCTTGCAGCATGACCGTCTGCTGTCTTGAGCAACTTCCAGTTCAGCGATGCCACAGTAGGCGCTTCGCCAAGATTAAAAACAGCCAGATAACGCCCGGCAAACGTGCCGCTGGGGATGGTCGATTCCCAGACACGCAACAGGCTGCTTCCACTTTGAAGATCCGTGCGAGGATGTCCGTCTCCCTGCTGGTTCAACGCGATCAGCAGCTTGTTCTGCATCAGGGCACGCGTGGGATGATCCAGCAGCGTGAGATTGGCCCCCAGAATCAGCGGCGAGCGCGCAACTGACCAAAGCGTGAACTCGGTCTGCTCTTCGGTTTGGGTCAGGCGCGAAGCTCGCGCAGTTCCCCAACCTGGATGCGGCTCGAGCGCACCAAAGGGTAGCATGTCTTCATCCGGCCAGTGGCCCGGAGCGGCCCAACGATTCCACTGCGCCAGGCGGTCAAATGCCTGTCGCGTACCCAGCGGAAACTCCGATTTGCCCGGCTCAGCAACATGTGACCATACATCCCAGTGATCGTCCGAGATACGCCACATCTGCGCATACTGCGCCACCTCGGAAGCATGCCCCAGCGAGGTTGGACCCGGAGACAGGCTCAGCACAATTCGACGGCCGGTTTTGTGAATGGCGGCGGCAATCTGGCGTATCTCCGTCGGCTTGTAGGGATGGTCTGAAATGCAATCTACCTTGAGAAAATCCACGCCCCACGAGGCATACAGCCCGATCATGGAGTCGTACCATGCCTGACCGGCGGCATTGTCTCGCACACCATAGTTGCCATCATCCCAGGGGCAAGCGTCGCTCGTATCGCCTGCATCGGCCGTCGTGAAAGGTGAACCTGCGATCGGTAGATTGCGCCGTACGCTTTCTCGAGGAATTCCCCGGATCAGGTGAATCCCGAAGAGCAATCCCTGAGCATGAACCCGATCGGCGATGGGCTTCAACCCGGCTCCGCCTGCTGCGGAAGGAAATCGCTCCACGGCAGGAATCAGACGGCCATGCGCATCCAGTTGAAAATGCTGTTCCGCAGCCTTGGAAGCAAGCGGGTTCTGCATGTACCAGCCTTCGTCAATGACAGCATATTGCCAGCCAAACGAATGCATGGAAGCCAGCACGGCCACGTTGTCACGAAACTGTGATTCCGTAATGGTGAAACCATAAGCATCCCAACTGTTCCAACCCATGGGAGGCGTTGCAGCAAGCATGGAAGGATGCGACGACTGCGCCGATGCTGCCCTCATGATAAGTGCAAACAGAGTCAAGCAGAGTGCGATACGAAGACGGTATGCGAGCATGCAGGCATCCTACACCAAATCGCTTTGCTCACAAATGGCAATCCAACCATTCAAAGGCAATCACTGTCTGCTAATCTTCTGCATGAGGCTCTGAAGGATGAAGAAGCGTTTACGCATGACACACAGCCGCTCCGCTCTGTTGCGTCACTTCTTTCTTCCTGCATTTTGCTGGTTCTTCCTCGCCTTTTCGTCGTGTTTCGCACAGTCATCTGCATCGACCAGCCTTCCCGTCATCCACTCGGATCATGGGCCAAACTCTGCCGCGGCACAACGCGCGCACTACGTCGTGCTTGCCTCTCTCGATGGATTTCGCTGGGACTATGCGCACCGAGATCAGGCGCAGCATCTGCTAGAACTTGGTCACGATGGAGTCTGGGCACCGCAAGGCATGTTGCCTAGCTATCCTTCGCTCACCTTTCCCAATCATCTCTCCATCATCACGGGACTGTACCCTGCGCCTCGGCCAAAGACCACA
>JAJZDO010000400.1 GCA_021805955.1 Acidobacteriota bacterium | reverse complement strand
CCATTCCCGAGACGGCGTATGGCGGTTCGAAGCTGGTGGCAGAAAAAATTCATGCCGCATGGCAGCATGCCGATCCTAACCGGCGGCTGATTGTGCTGCGACCTGGGGTCGTGTTCGGGCCGGGAGCACATGCCAATGTCGCCCGGCTGGTTCGCAGCCTGGAGCGCGGGTACTTTGTCTATATGGGGAATCGCTCGACACGCAAGGCCGGCGTCTACGTGAAGGAGCTGTGCCACGTGGTGCAGTTTGCGATCGAGCACCAGGAGCGAACTGGAGAGCCGATTTTGCTGTGGAATGTTTCCATGGATCCGCCGCCAACGCTGGAGGAGTTTGTGAACGCAATTTGTTCTTCAATGAAGTATCGGCAGCCGCGATGGTCGGTGCCACGCAATCTGCTGGTAGGCGCGTCCTATCCTGTGGCGGGAATCGCGCAATTGCTTGGAATTCATACATCGGTGAATCCTGTGCGGATGAGAAAGCTTTCGCAGTCCACGTTTATTGAGCCAAAACGGCTGCGCGACGCTGGATACTGCTTTCGATACACGCTGGAGCAGGCCATGACGGATTGGAAACAGGATGCGCCGGAGGATTTTGACTTGCATGGTGGGATGAACAACAATTCAACCCACAAGGCCCGGTCGTAGATGATGACGCGGGTCGAGATTCGAGAAGGTGTCATGCATTCGGCCAGTCGGACCTTCATCGCGGGGCATCGCGGTTTGGTGGGTTCGGCGATCTGCCGCCAGCTTACAGCCGCGGGATATGACCGACTGTTGCTGCGGACGAGCGGGGAACTCGATTTGACGCAGCGCGGCGCGGTGTGGAATTTCTTCAAGAGCGAGCGGCCGGAATATGTCGTGCTGGCTGCGGCGAAGGTCGGAGGAATCCACGCCAACAGCACCTACCCGGTGGATTTCATTCGCGACAATCTGCTGATCCAGTCGAACGTGATTGATGCCTGTTATGAATTTGGCGTGACGCGATTGCTGTTTCTGGGTTCCAGCTGCATTTATCCCAAGCTGTGTCCCCAGCCAATTCGCGAAGAGTATTTGCTAACTGGGCCGCTGGAGCCGACGAACCGTCCCTATGCCGTGGCCAAGATTGCGGGGATCGAGCAATGCTGGGCGTACAACCGCCAGTATGGAACGAAGTTTCTCGCGACAATGCCGACAAATCTTTACGGAGCTGAAGACAATTTCGATTTGGCAAGTTCCCACGTGTTGCCGGCGCTGCTGCGCAAAGTAGCGACCGCCAAGGCAACCGGCAGCAATCAAGTTGAGGTGTGGGGCACGGGCACTCCGCGACGAGAATTTCTTTATAGCGACGATCTGGCGGAGGCGTGCATCTTCCTGCTGCAGCTGCCAGCGGAGAAATTCGAGACGTTGTTGCGGCAGGATGTTCCGCCACTCATCAACATCGGCGTGGGAGAGGACATCAGCATCCGCGGATTGGCGGAGCTGATTTGCCGGATTCTCGAATACAAGGGTTCGTTGACATTCAACACCGCGCAGCCGGACGGCACGCCGCGGAAGCTGCTGGATGTGAGCCGAATGCGCGCGTTGGGCTGGACCGCGAGGACCAGCCTCGAAGAAGGCATTCGACGGACGTATGCAGCGATGAAAGACAAACCAGGTTCGGGTATTGTCTAGGGTTCAGTGACGGCGATCGGCACTCGAAAACAAGCTCGAAGCGAATTCGCAGACAGAAGATGAAAAGGTGTGCCATGCGTTTCAAGAATTCAGTTCTATTGCTGACTGCGTTGTTTCTGGTGCTGAGGTGCACCGCGAGGGCGCAGAACTTCACCATGAATGAGTCGGAGCAGCGCGCCGCGGCGGAGCTTCTTCAGGCCACGAACGAGGACCGATCCACGCGGGGATTGCAGCCGGTGCGCGAGGATCCCATGTTGATGAAGGCCGCGTGGGAACACGCGCAGCGCATGGTCGAATCTGGAACGCTGACGCATCGGGTTGCGGGCGAGCCGGACCTGGTGGTCCGCATTCAGCAGGCGGGATTGCATTGCAGCACGGTGGCGGAAAATGTCGCGGAAGCTCCCACGGCTGGGCAAATCAACGATGAGTGGATGCATTCTCCGCCGCATCGCGCGAACCTGTTGGATCCGCGGTTGAATGCGGTGGGGATCGCGATTGTCAGAAAGCGCGGCGAGCTGTACGCGGTGGAAGATTTTGCGCGTGCGCTGGTGTCGCTCACACGTCCGCAACAAGAGAACCAGGTGGCATCACTGCTGGCCTCGCTTGGCTTGCGGGTGCGGCCGGGCGATGCGCTGGCGGCCAGTTATTGCGATGCCAGCCCGCGTGGGACGCGACCGTTACCGAAACTGATCATGAGGTACAGCACGGTCGATCTGAGCCGGCTCCCGCAGCGAGTGCAGCAGGGAATTGCCGCAGGTACGTATCGCAGCGCCGCTGTGGGAGCATGTCATGAGGCGAATCAGAATGGATTCACGGCCTATCAGATTGTCGTCCTGCTGTATTGAGCGGACGCTCAAGAAGCGGGCGCGGTGGCTTCCATGTCGAGCAGATTATTGAAGCGGTTGAAGTAGTTGAACAATCCGACGGCCGCCATCAGCTCGACAACTTCACCCTCGGAATAGACCTCGCGTACTTGCTGCCATTGCTCCTCTGTCAGCGGGCCTTCGTTGCGCGTCATCCACTCGGCGAGTCGCAAGGCGACTTTTTCTGCATGGGTAAAATCCGCGCGCTCGGTGTAATCGGCCAGATGAATGAGCTGGTCGTCGTTCCAGCCGAGCTTCTTGCAAATGCGCGAGTGCGATGCAAGACAGTAGCCGCAGTGATTCAACTGAGATGTGCGCACAATGGCCAGTTCTTTCAGCTTCAAGGGCAAGGTGCCGGTATTCAGGACCGCTTCAAAATGCGCAATCATCGTCTGAAAGATTTCCGGACGGTGCGCCACAGTGCGGAACATGTTGGGAACATTTCCCCGCTGCTGCATGTAGAGGTCGTAGATTTCGCTGGTCTCGGCGGTGACTTCGTTGCGTCCCAGGCGAGAAATTCTCGGTGTGGTGGTTTGCATGATCTTCCCCGGATTTCATGATAGCAATTCGGTCGCGCGGACGACCGCTGTCGTGTGCGTCAGAACGGAGTGCGGAAGAATGGAAAAGTTGCCCATCGCTTTGACGATGGCTCGACGATTTGTTACCTTACGACATAGACGAATCCCATCGCGTCCCCACTCCTCAGTAGCTCAATGGCAGAGCATTCGGCTGTTAACCGAAGGGTTGTAGGTTCGAGTCCTACCTGAGGAGCCAATTATTCAAAGACTTACACTCACCCTCCCTTCGCTGCTTGGTCCAACTTGGTCCAGTTGTAGTGAAACCCGCACGGAATTTCTCCTTTTATCCGCTTCCTTTGTGTCCTGGACGGGTAGCGCGTTGGTTCCGCACGGGACTGCGTTCGAGGGGCAG
>JAJZDO010000588.1 GCA_021805955.1 Acidobacteriota bacterium | reverse complement strand
GTTCCGGCGCGGAGGCAGGACAACCGGAGAAGTCCTGGTTCAGGGAAAAAACCTGCTCTGCATGAAGGAGCACGAAGCGCGGCGGGTTCGCGGAAAGTGGATGAGCCTGATCCCGCAAAGTCCGATGACTGCGCTGAACCCGGCAGTCACGCTGCAGGCGCATTTTGATGCGGCGTGGCGGGCGCATGAAAGCTCGGGACGGGAGGCGCTGGCCTGTCGTCTGCGAGAAGTGATGGAAGAGGTTCAGTTGCCTTCAGGCGACGAAGGATTTCTGCGCAGCAAACCAGGACAGATCAGCGTGGGGCAGGCGCAGCGTGTGCTGATTGCGCTGGCTCTGCTGCATCGGCCTTCGATCCTGATTGCGGACGAACCGACGAGCGCGCTCGATCCGGTTACGCAGATGGAAATCGTGCGATTGTTGCAGCGTTTGACCCGTCGCCACGGAGTTGCGCTGCTTTACATCTCACACGACCTCGTGTCGGTTTTGCAGTTGTGCGATCGTCTGGCCGTGCTGCATGCAGGCACCATCGTGGAGTGCCTTTCGGTAGGTCAGATTGAGCAGGCACGACATCCGGCAACCCTGGCGCTGTTTGGTTCACTGCCAGTGCCAGCGCGGGTGTTGCTGGCCCATGCCGCATCGCGGAATGTTGCCGTGGAACGCAGTGGCACAGCAAGTCTTGCGTATCCACAGGAACGCGTCTCTTGAGGGAGTCGGCTAGATAGAAGAGGGACGTTGGACGAAGAGGAAGTGTCCGCGAATGAGTCAGGCGTATACCACCTTAGTTGTGTGTAGATTCTTCGATTTAGCGTGATGGAAACGCCTTTCCCACCGAAGAACTACTTGGCAGCGCCTGCATTAAAAATTTCCAACACTTCACGGCGGCGCGGAAAGAGCAAGAGATGAGACTACAAACAATCGGAACCAAGTTGTGGGGGAAGGCATTACTGATCATGTCGGCATTGATCCTCTGCTCGAACCTGGCATTCGCCGGCTCGCACAAGATATCGAAGGATCTGCGAGGAAAAGATCCTTCCAGTCAGGTGGATGTGATTGTCCAGTTCGATCATGCTCCTACAGCGACGTACCATCAGAAGATTGTGGACCGTGGCGGCAAGCTGAAACGTGAGCTTGGGAACTTCAAAGGCGCAGTGTATACGATGCCCGTTTCTGAACTGGAAGATCTGGCGAAGGATCCCGCGGTCAAATACATTTCGATGGATCGCCCGCTTCGCGGTTCCGGCACAACAAGCTGGGTGCTTGATTATCACAATGAAACGATCAACTCCTCGAACGCCTGGTCGCAGGGCCTGACCGGTGCCGGGATTGGCGTGGCGGTGATCGACAGCGGCATTGCGAACGTCTCCGATATCAACGCGACAAATGTCGTCTTCAGCGAGGACTTTACGAACTCGGGAAGCCCGCTTGACCAGTATGGACACGGCACGCACGTGAGCGGGATTATCGCAGGAAACGGAAGCAATTCGACCGGCACCAATGACACATACACATTCAAGGGCATCGCTTCTGGCGTGAACCTCATCAACCTTCGCGTCCTGGACCAGAATGGCGAAGGCACGGACAGCGAGGTGATCGCGGCGATTCAGGCGGCGATTCAACTGCAAAGCACGTACAACATTCGCGTGATCAATCTTTCGCTGGGAAGGCCGGTTCTGGAAAGCTATACGGTGGACCCGCTTTGCCAGGCGGTGGAACAGGCCTGGAAGGCTGGCATCGTGGTTGTGGTCGCGGCTGGCAACTACGGCCGCGATAACGATGCGGGGACATATGGGTATGGCACGATCACGGCGCCAGGTAATGATCCCTATGTGATTACGGTCGGAGCCATGAACACCCTGGGAACGCCGGATCGCACCGACGATGTGCCTGCTTCCTACAGTTCGAAAGGTCCTTCAATTGTCGATCAGATCGTGAAGCCGGATCTGGTCGCGCCGGGCAATCTGATCGTCTCGTTGTATACGCCACCGGACACGCTGAACGTGGAAAATCCCAGCCATGAGATCCCGACTTCGCTCTACCAGACCAACGGAACGGCGAGCGCTTCGCCAGCCTACTTCATTCTGAGCGGAACGAGCATGGCGACTCCGATGGTGAGCGCCACGACCGCTTTGATGTTACAGCAGAACGCTGCTCTTACCCCCGATCAGATCAAAGCGCGGCTGATGCTGACCGCCTTCAAGGATCTCGTGCAGTCGGCGACTGTCACCGATCCGACCACGGGCCAGACTTTCTATGAACAGGCGGATATCTTCACGGTCGGTGCGGGTTATCTGGACATTCAGGCAGCATTGGCAAGCACGGAACTGGCTCCCCCGGCTGCGGGCAGCGCGTTGTCGCCCACTGCGAACATATCCGCTTCAGGCGAAGTGGTTCTTGTGAAGGGATCCTCGATTCTGGGAAGTGGCCCTTCGACATGGAGTGTCTCATCGGTGTGGGGCAACTCGGTCTTCGGCGGAACGGATGCGCTGACGGGAGACGCGATTCTCTGGGGCACCAGTTCACTGACGGGAGACGCAATTCTGTGGGGCACAGGCACGCTGACGGGGGATGCGATTCTGTGGGGAACAGACTCGTTGACCGGGGAAGCGATTCTGTGGGGAACGGGTTCATCGGTGAGTGACTTCACACGGCTCTGGGGTCGCCCGAAGACGCAAGTGGATGCGAACAGCGTGTTGTGGGGCACCAGAAGGTAAGTCAAATTACGGAAGGATTTTCGATGGCCTTTGCCTGACATCTATCAGGCAAAGGCAAATTATAGCGATGCAGGTATTGTTCCTCTGGCAATGCGGTTGCGCGGAGGTTCGGAGTTCCTGAATTTCAAGTCTGGGTTTCATGTCTGGAGAACAAGGATGAGCGATACAGTACCCATTCAAGCGAGAATCTTCGTTGCCGCGACCGCAGTGGCCGGAGCTGCCGTGTTGGGAACGTCTTTGATGCACTGGCACTCCAGCGATCCGCTGAAGTTTGGATGCTATCTACTCATCTCGATTCTTGCTTCCACGATGAAGGTGCGGATACCAGGCATAGAAAGCACACATTCGGTCACTTTTCTCTTTGTACTTCTTGGCGTTCTTGAGCTTTCGCTGGCGGAAACTTTGGTGATTGCCTGTTCGGCGGCGCTGGTGCAGAGTTTGTGGAAGACAAAGCATCGACCGGAAGCACTGAAGATTATCTTCAATGTGTTCAGTTTGAGTTGCAATGGCGTTTACCTGACGTATATGGCTTATCACGCCTCGGCGCACTATCTTAAAAACAGCATGCCGCTGTTGCTGCTGGCTGCTGGCTGCACATATTTTCTGAGCAACACCTTGCCGCTGGCCATTGTGATTGCGCTGGCGGAGCGACGACCGTTGCGAGGACTTTGGGAGGAGACCTACTTCTGGTCGCTTCCCTATAACCTGGCTGGAGCCGCGCTTGTGGGCGTGG
>JAJZDO010000289.1 GCA_021805955.1 Acidobacteriota bacterium | reverse complement strand
AGTTGAGAACTTACAAAAAATATTGGCGCCACCGAGTTATGGTTGAAATGTAGCGGAGGCTATCCATGAAGACGACACTCGATTCTTCCCTCGCAACGGAAGCGAAAGCGTTGGTTGCCCTGGCATTTCGGAATGGCCCTATTGAAGACTTGCATGCAGGAAGGCCATGCGCCGTTTGTACCGGCAGGCAGGAAGTCTCTCATATCTCCGACGAAGAGATGAAGGCCATGATGAAGTCAGCGGTCAACGCTCTCTACCGCCTTCTATGGCAGCGGGACAACGATCCCGTTGCCTATCAGGAAAACATGGCGTTGGGACGACGCTACACAACGCATTGGGATGATCCCGAACTCAGGAAGCCACGGAGAAGGGGGTCGTCACCCAAATGAATATTTCCTGAGGAGATATACCCTTGTGCAAAGAAGCCGTGGATGAGGCAGCATAGGGTGAGATCTCCAGCGTCTAGCTGTCTGACTTTTGTTGACCGCGGAGGCACGCCGCGGCCATCAGTTTTTACAGGCGACCTGGACAAGCTCCCCCACTCAGGAATCGCACAGCGACCCGGCTGAACGTCAAGGGATCGACGATGTTTGGGTCCAGCGTAGGAGATGCGTTCCGATAGCAGACTGCAATGCCTTCGCAGGGTCTGCGTGCATCAAGGCAGATGCATGGCACATTCATCGTCGGCATTTCATGTATTGATGTGGGTAGGTATTGATGTGGGTAGGCGCGCGAACAGAATGGTTGAGGCGTGGAGGCATGCGGCCTGCACACTTAATCAATTAAGCAACTTGCCTCCTAAATCTCAGGAGTGGATGAGAGGCGGCTTTCCGTGAGCAAACTGAGCCATAATAGCGACCATAGAAAAAAGAATATACAGCAAAGAACCCACACCCTGAAGCCAAGAAAGTATGAGCAGGACAACATCTCCGTGGTCATGAAATAGCTTGGGGGACTCCACAGGTAAATGCAGTAGGCCAAGTCTCCCGGTACGCTGCTGTTTATAAACAGTTACAAAACTTATCTGTAGAACCATTGCAAGTGCAGCATATATAGATGTAAGTTGGAAGGTTTCTGCAGAGAATATATGTTTACCCAAATTCCAACTTGCCAATGCGTGACCTGTAGCCAATGTCATCGCGGCGCCAAAGCTGCATGCTGATTTGCGCAATTCTGGAGTGCGGAGCATAGATAACCTCATGAGGTGGGAGTGGTCGAAATCCATTCTTATGATATCCAGGCGCCCGGTTCAGCACGGATTGGATTGCCGCATGAGGAAAGGTTCGTTCTATTGCTTGGCCTGGGTCCGACACATAGATGGGGGAATGGATGTGTTCGTGGGCTTTGATCGGCGTGATCATTACATCGAGACGGTCGCCTTCAGTGCTGCCGACAGGTGCGCCCCAGAGACGCTATCCTGAAGATCAGAGCAACCCATTCTTCTTTTTCGCGGCTCGCCGTTAGAGCTAGATTTCTGCTCGGAGGTTCCCCGCATGGGCGACAAAAAATACTCCTCTCCTCGCGCGCGCGCCGAGGCTTTCACCAACCGTCTTGGGATTCGCCTACCGATCCTGCTGGCGCCCATGGCGGGGGCCTGCCCTCCATCCCTGTCGATTGCCGTAGCCAATGCTGGAGGATTGGGAGCGTGTGGAGCGCTGTTGATGAAGCCGGAAGCGATCCAGGATTGGAGCGCCGAATTTCGTCAACAGAGTAGGGGAGAATTTCAACTCAACCTTTGGATTCCAGGCCCGGTGCCGGTGCGTGATTTCGAGTCCGAAAAACGGCAGCGGGAGTACCTTGCAACGTGGGGGCCTCCGGTCCCACCGGAAGCGGGCGACGTGGTACTGCCGGACTTTGAGGCGCAATGCCAGGCCATGATCACCGTAGCGCCGAAGGCCATCTCTTCGATTATGGGACTCTACGCGCCGGCCTTTGTCTCGGAACTGAAAGCACACGGAATCCTGTGGTTTGCCACAGCTACGACGGTAGCCGAAGCCAGGGCTGCGGAAGCTGCGGGTGCCGACGTCATTGTTGCCCAGGGGATGGAAGCTGGCGGACACCGCGGAGCCTTCCACGCCGACGAGGCGGAACTTCAAATGGTAGGCATGATGGCTCTCTTGCCACAGGTTGTGGATGCCGTTACCTTGCCCGTCATCGCTACGGGTGGAATCGCCGATGCACGCGGAGTGGCGGCCGCGCTGATTCTGGGCGCCAGTGCGGTCCAGATAGGAACTGGATTCCTGCGCTCACCGGAAGCGAGGGTACATCCTGCTTTTGCCGACAGACTTGCGCAGACGGAAGCCCACGAAACGATGGTTACCCGTGCATTCACCGGACGGCCTGGGCGCAGCGTAGCAACAGCGTATGTTCGCGCATCTGCTGCCCCGAATGTTCCTCTTCCATCTCCGTATCCTATCCAGCGCGGACTCACTCGCGCGATGCGGGAAGATGCGCAGCAGGCGGGAGACGCCGACCGGATGCAACTGTGGGCCGGACAGGCCGCCAGGTTCGCGCGGACTGAACCGGCCAGCACCATTGCTCAGGAGTTGTGGGAAGATGCGTCCCGGCTCTTGTTGTAACGGAACAGGCTCTACAAATGGGAGTGAAATTCCGTCCGGCGTGCTGGCCATTCCGGAAGCAATCCGCCGTGCCATGATGAAATTCGTTCTCCCGAATTGGCATCCGTTCACCAACTTCCGGTAGCCCGTTATGCTGGCGGAATCGGAACAACCTATTGAGCCTCCATATCTAGCAGAGCTGATCTAACAAAAGCACAGATGATGGGATGTGGAACGCTTTGAGTTGACCTCGATTGAGGTACGAAGAGTGTGGCTAGATAAAAAGGGTGATCTGGAATCTCCACTATCCGAGCTTCATTTGACCATCCCAGGCTGAGACACGAAGCCCTGCATTGTGAAGGGCCTCCTGGCAATCAGGATTGAGGCCGAAATTGCAGTGGTAGCTTTCTACTGCTGAAATGCAACCGTATACTCGCGCTGCAACGGAATCCGCATCCATTTGTATGGGCATCGACTTGCCCTTGAGAGAGCAGCTCAAGGGCTGAACGAATAGGTTCGAGGCATACGGATCGTATTCGGCGTGAGCCGCGTCCTTGATGCCCATCACATTGCGAGCATACTCCAGTACCACATGCTGGAATCCGCCGCAGGTCCCGAGCAGCGGTACGCTGTTTTCCCTGGCGAACCGTACGCCTTTTAGAGCCCCATCAAGACTCTTGTAAGGGCTTCCCGGCGCGCACCAGAACGCATGGAAGGTAGGATAATCGTGCATTTCATCCGTCGGAAGCCATTGCCCGCATATCTCAATCCCTAGCACCACCCCAGCATGCCTAAGAGCGGCATCCGCCTGCTGGTGTGGTGGAAAGGCAGAGTCATAGTCGCCGATGATGCCAATTCTCAAGCCGGTCATAATGTTTATTATGGTC
>JAJZDO010000443.1 GCA_021805955.1 Acidobacteriota bacterium | reverse complement strand
GCCGTCTTATTCTTCAGAAGCGTATATCGTGGAGCGGTCCGACAAGGTCTTCCGCTACAACAGCGACGGAACCGGCACGCAGTCGCATCATTTCCGGGTAAAAGTGCAGAACGACGCAGGCGTCCACGATTTTTCCGTTATCTCGACGCCATTCGCGTCAGATACCCAGAAAGCGCACGTCGAAAGTCTTACCGTCACCCATTCGGACGGCACAGTAACGGTCACGCCGGCGTCCGACACGATGACGTTGCCGGCGCAGGTGACCCAGCAAGCGCCTCTTTATTCTGATCTCGAAGTTACGCAGACACCCGTACGTGGTCTGCGGCCGGGCGATACGCTGGACTATCAGATCACCATTACCCAGACGAAGCCGGAGGCGCCCAACCAGTTCTGGGATGGTGCAAATTTTTTAAAGGATGCGGTCGTTAAATCGCAGACTGTCACCCTGGACGTGCCAGACGGCAAGCACGTGCAAGTCTCGAGTCCGCGCCACCAGGCAGCGTTGAGCCGGCATGATGGCCGCGTCGTTTACTACTGGACGTACAACCAGCTGAAACCCACTGCCAGCCACGACAAAAAGTCAGCCGCGCCCGAGGAGAGCAAACCCGACATCCTCTGGACCACCTTCGCCAGCTGGAAGCAACTGGGTGACTGGTACGGAGGACTGGCCGCGCCGGAGGCATCCCCTACGGACTCCGTGCGTGCGGAAGCAAACCTGCTGACCCAGAATGCGAAAACGCCGGAAGATCAGGTAAAAGCGATTTATACGTTCGTCGCGACGCGCATCCGCTATGTAGGGATTGATTTTGGTATTGGGCGCCTCAAACCGCATTCTGCGGCCATGGTATTGGCCAACCAGTATGGCGATTGCAAGGATAAAGACACCCTTCTCGAAGCGCTGCTGCGGGCGAAGGGTTTCACCACCGCTCCCGCGCTGGTCGGCGTTGGCATCGCCTCCATTCCTGATCTTCCAACGCCGCTCCAATTCAACCACGTCATTACGACGGTCCAGATGGCTTCCGGACAAATCTGGCTGGATAGCACCCCGGCCGTTGCGCCCTTTCAGCTGCTTACGGCGCCAGTCCGCGATAAAGAAGCGCTCGTGATCCCAAATTCGGGCGTGGCAAAACTCGAAAAGACTCCTGCAGCACCACCCTATCCGTTTGAGAATCATTTTCTGGCTGAGGGTGTGTTGAGTGCTGACGGCGGCATGCAAGCCCACATCACCATCACTGACCGCAGCGATGCGGAATTGATACTGCGGGCCATCGCAATGTCCGTACCACCCGCACAGTGGGACGATGGGACACAGTATATTGCCCGCATCTACGGCTTTGGCGGTAAGACCAGTAAATCTGAATTTGGACGCGCGGATGAC
Organism: Acidobacteriota bacterium; assembly: GCA_021805955.1. The sequence goes on along the minus strand of JAJZDO010000443.1, from coordinate 2,072 downwards.
TTTACTGCGCCCATGAAGGTCACTTACGACTACACGCGCAAGCCGTATGGAGACTGGGACAATTACAGAATCCTGCCGCTATTTCCAGCGATCGGATTGCCGGCGGCGCCCGAGGAGGCACCAGAAAATGCGCTAAAGCTTGGCGCCCCTAGAACTGACACCGCAATCACGAAGATAAAGCTGCCTCCCGGCTTCCGCGCGGACCTGCCCGATCCGATCCACGTAAACACACCTTTCGCCACGTTCGATCAAACCTATGAAGTTGTCGATCAGACCTTGACGGTTCGCCGCACCGTCGTTGTGCGGCAGTCCAAGCTGCCCGTAGCCGATTGGCAACAGTACCAGAAGTTCACGAAGGACGTATCTCTCAATAATCTTCCTTATATCCAGCTGCATCGGCCCGGTACTGCGCAAACGGAGAGCAATGCGGCGGCGCATGGCAATCCGGCGGCTGCAGAATTGATTCAGGAGGCCTGGCGACTTGAGAACGCAAACGATTACGCCGATGCGAAAAAGCGGCTCGATGAAGCCCGCACAATCCGTATCGATCAGCCGTATCTCTGGAGCAGTTATGGATATGTGGCCTACAAGGCAGGAAATCTCAAGCTGGCTGACAAGGACTACCGCCGCGAGATTTCCGAACATCCTGACGAAACATTTGCAGTCAGCTTCGATGCGTGGCTCCTCCATTCTCTGCACAAGGACGGAGAAGCCGAATCGTTGCTGCAATCGGCGCTGAAACGTTTCCCGGGCGATCCGCGGCTGGTCTTTCGCATGACGGGTCTGCAAGCGGATGGTAATGTCCCGGCAGCCATCGCTACGCTTCGCACGGCGGTTGCTGCGGCACCTGACAATTTCAACTTCAAACTTGCTCTGGCGAGTTTCCTGCGCCGCCAAGGGAGCTCGAAAGAAGCTGTCTCCATGCTGGAACGGGTGCTCGATGCAGCCCATGATCCCGGGCTGCTCAACGATGCAAGTTACGAACTAGCGCTTACCGGCGCTGACCTTTCTCTTGCTGAGCAAAAATCGCAACAGTCTGTGGATATGCTCACCGCAGAGTCAAATAACGATATTGCGGCTGCAGATCAAAAAGCATTCCGGCAAGCGCAGTCGCTGATCGCGAACTGGGATACTCTCGGATACATTTTTCTCTCAGAGAAAAAGCTGGACGCAGCGCAGAAGTATTTGCAGGCTTCGTGGACGAATCGGCCAAATGTCACCGATGGCCTCCATTACGGGGAACTCCTGCAGCAGTTGGGTCACAAGCGCGAGGCCCTGCGCACATACCAGATTTCATCGACAGATTCCTCCGGACCGAATTCGAATGAGGACCAACCTCTTTTGCGCGATGCTATTCAGCGGCTCAAAGCTCAGCAACCAAACGCCCCCGTAGTCGACAGCGCGAAAGAAGTACAAAAGATGCGTACATTCGAGGTGCCCATCCACCCTGCCGCGCCACAATATCGTGTCGGAATATTCCGCTTGCAATTGCAATCATCGGGGGTCCACAACGTTTTGCGGGTTGGTGGCGATGCATCGCTGGATAGCGCAACCAATGCGATCCGCAAATTACCTCTCGAGCACTACGTTCCCACGGGATCTTCGGCATATCTGCTGCGGGACGCGGCCGTCACATGCCCAGCCCGTCAGACCTCCTGCCAATTCGTGCTCATGCCCGTTGGCGACATTAGCGCAGAGAAAGTGCAGAAATAAATCCGGTCATCTCGAAGCAACCTACCGGAGCGGGATTTGTCAGCTCTCGTTGTGCGGCCGTGTCCCTGTTATCATCAGCGCTCGCGGCGGTGATGATGCGCAGACTCTTTCTATTTTTTCTTTTGCTGATATTTTCGGGCCCAGTGCTGGCGCAGCAGTATGACCTGGTCCTGCAGGGCGGGCGCGTGATGGACCCGGAGACCAATCTGGATGCGGTGCGGAATGTTGGCATCAAAGGTGGCACCATCGCCGCTATCTCCGCGCAGCCACTGCACGGGCGTCGCGTCATCGATGCTAGCGGGCTGGTGGTCGCGCCGGGCTTTATCGATCTGCACCAATCACTTCTTCGACCGATTCAA
>JAJZDO010001113.1 GCA_021805955.1 Acidobacteriota bacterium | reverse complement strand
CATCCGTCAGGAATCGCGCAAAATGCTGGCAAAATTGTTTGCCGAAGAGTTGAAGATCGACCAGGCGGCGCGCCTGAAGGTCTCCTCCCACAAGAAAAATATTCCTGAGGGCAGCCAGGAGTGGGAAATCCTGTACCGCAAGTATTACCAGGAAGAAGTGAAGAAACTCGGGCTGTAATTTCCCATGCCCTGTGAAAAGGTTTGTCGAGCGATACCTGGGTGCCCCATGTCTCGATTTTGAGACTTGGGGTTTTCACCAAATCCTGCGGTAACTCTGTTGTTGAACGCCCTGTATGAGGCAATGTGCTCCATGTCAGCCTTGTCCCACAAGCCCTCCTCGCTGCTCGACACCCGCGTCATCTACTGCGGGGACAATCTCGACCAACTCAGGAAACTTCCGGACGCTTGCGTGGATTTGATCTACATCGATCCTCCATTCAACTCCAACCGGAACTATGAAGTGTTCTGGGGCGAGACGAAAGAGAAACGCTCCTTCGAGGATCGGCATGAATCCACCCAAGCCTATATCGAATTCATGCGTCCGCGCTGCGTCGAACTGGCACGAGTGCTCAAAAAGACGGGCAGCTTCTATTACCATTGCGATTGGCACGCCAGCCATTACGTCAAAGTGATGCTCGACCAAATTTTCGGCGAGAACAACTTCAGAAATGAAATTGTATGGAAGCGTTCAGATGCGCATAATGACGCAAAAGGGCAGTTAGCCGTCGTTTCAGACTCAATTTTCTTCTACACGTCAACCAACGATTACACATTCCACATTCAACGCGTTCCATTTCCGGAAAAGACCCTGCAGGATTGGTATTTGTACCTTGAGTTGCCAGATGGCTCGACTCGCAGAATGACAAAGGAGGAGATTAACTCGCAGCAGATACCGCAAGGGGCGCGCCGTTTTAATACAGCGGATCTCAGGAGCCCGAACCCGAGACCAAACCTGACCTACGACTACAAGGGCTACAAGCCCCACAAGAACGGCTGGGCGGTGTCCGTCGAAAAAATGGAAGAGCTTGACGCCAAGGAGTTGTTGCTGTTCCCCAAGTCCATGGACGGGCGGATTATGCGGAAAAAATATTTAGATGAAAGTGCAGGGCCTCTCCTGAGCAACGTTTGGACTGATGTTTCACAGTTGCGCGGGGCCGATAGCGAGCGCCTTGGGTATCCTACGCAGAAACCCCGCCCACTGTTGGAACGTATTTTGAAGATCAGCAGCAACGAGAACGACATCGTTCTTGATGCCTTCTGCGGCTGTGGCACGGCGTTAGTAGCGGCCCAAGGCCTAGGGCGGCAATGGATTGGAATCGATATTTCCCCGACCGCTTGCCGTGTCATGGCGAAGCGGCTACGGGATGTATGCCGACTTCCGGAAGATGAAAAACTGTGGCGGATAGGCCGCGGATTCGTTGTGCGCGACCTGCCGTGGTCCGAGAAGCAGCTTCGGGTCATTCCTCCCTTCGAGTTTGAAAATTGGGCGGTCATCGCCCTCGGCGGCATTCCAAACAAGGCGCAAGTCGGCGACATGGGCATTGACGGGCGTATCTATCCGGTATCGTCCATGCCCAGCACAAGCGGGAAGAGTGCGGGCGAGTTGGACTTCATGGATGCCTGGTATCCGGTCCAAGTGAAGCAAAAAGACAAAGCGGGCAGGCCGGACATTGATATGTTTGAGGCCGCCATGCTGCGTGAAAAGCGCACGAAGGGCTTCTTCGTCTCGTTCGAGTTTTCTTCGGATGCCCTGCGCGAGATTGACGCCTTCTTTCGACGGGAGCACCGCATGATTATTCCGCTTACGGTTCGAGAAATCCTGGACGAGACCATTGCGCAAAAATTGGCGTAAACCGCGACTGCTCTACTGCACGGTGAAATCCTGCTGCAGCGGAACATTCTCCGACGAATCCCCGACGTAGACAACAAATTTTCCCGGATCCACTTTCCACGCGTGCGTCTTCGTGTCCCAGTAGGCGAGCGAGCGTTTGTCGAGCGAGGCCGTCACATGGCGAACTTCTCCCGGCCGCAGCATCATCCTGGAAAATCCCTTCAGCTCCATCTTCGGACGTTTCACGGTCGCCGAAGGATCGCCGACGTAAATTTGCGCGACCTCCGCGCCGGCAACCAGGCCGATATTTCTTACGTCGAACCCAACCTCAATTGGTCCCGTCGATGAGGTCGTCTGCGGCGACACCGACAGATTGCTGAAAGCAAATTCGGTGTACGAGAGGCCGAAGCCAAAAGGAAACAGCGGCTTCACCGCGCTGGTCTCGTAGTAGCGATACCCGACGAAAACCCCCTCGCTGTACTTCACATCGCGCGTGCCCGGCAGTTCGTAATACGTCTTGTATGTGGGATTGTCTTCAATCTTCGCCTCCCAACTGATGGGCAGCTTGCCGGATGGATTGACGTCCCCAAACAGGATTTTCGCGAGCGCGGTGCCAGCCTGTTGGCCGCCGTACCAGGTCTGCAGCAGCGCCGGTGTGCGATCGATCCAATCCTGCGTGGCCACGCTGCCGCCCGCCGTCAGCACTACAACCGTTTTAGGATTGGCTGCCGTCACTTCGCGGATCAGCTCCTCCTGCCCGAACGGAAGCTGATAGGTGCGGTCGCGTCCCTCCGACTCTGTCGCGGGACTAAAGCCCACTGAAAGCACCACGGCGTCCGCCATCTTGGCCAGTTGGATCGCCGCCGGCTCGACCAGCTTGTCTTCCGCAATGATCCCCAGCGATGGCGTGTTGCGTGGCCGTCCCGGAAAATAATTGAACTGCACCTGCACGGCCTTGCCGGCTTCCATCGTCACATTCGCGGACTGAAGGGAGCCGCCTTCGCCTTGAACTTCTGAAAATAGGTTCTTGCCGTTGATCGAAACCTCGTCATGGTCGCGCCACTGATCGCTGGCCACAACGGTGTAGACGCCTGAAGTTTGCGGAATAAAATAGCCGTGCCATTCCACGCGCCGAGGTGTGGTTGTCTGCCGGCTCAGCCATGAACTGGCCACATGATTCACGATTTCATCGACGGTAGAAAACAGTCTTTCGTTGGCCGACAAAACGTATTCGTCGCGTTTCAGGCCTGTGTGCTGGCAGGCCGCATCGGTACACCACTTCGTATTCTTGAATACCTCGTCCGGAGTCACGACTCCCGAATTCCAGACCACGTTGATTCCCGGATGCAAGCCGTTGCTCAACCCGGTCATAAAACTCACCGGAGCAAATGCCGTAACTTCCGAACTGCCGCCGGCGCCGGGCACAGCCGGATAGGCGTCTGGGCCCAGGACCGCTAGGGTATGAATGGTGTGACGATCGAGCGGCAGCAGGCGATTTTCATTCTTCAACAGAACCGCGCCTTCTTCCGCTGATTGCAGTGCGATGGCATCGCCGTGCCGGTTATAGAGAGAAATGCTGGGGTCAAGCTGGTCACGATTCAGGAACCCAAACTGCATCGCT
>JAJZDO010000899.1 GCA_021805955.1 Acidobacteriota bacterium | reverse complement strand
TGCTTGCAGCCTATCAGGACGAAATTGATTGCATGAAGCAGTTGGGCGGATACACAACCGCGGATGTAATCGACGTAACACCCGATACTCCGGGGCTGGATGCAATGCTGGCGCGGTTTGACAAGGAGCACACACACTCCGAAGACGAGGTGCGCTTCATCCTTTGCGGACGCGGCATCTTCTTTCTTCACGTCGGCGATCATCCAGTAGTCTCCGTCGAGGTCACTGCTGGGGATTGGATACGGATTCCGCGCGGAACCCGACACTGGTTTACGCTCTGCTCGGAGCGGCAAATCCGAGCTATTCGCTGGTTTCAACAGACCTCCGGATGGACGCCGGAATACACCGGCTCAGGCGTCGATCAAGGCTATGAGCCACTTTGTTTCGGGCCAGCATTTCTGGGTCAACGCGCGACTGTGTCGATCGATCTATGAGTGAGTCGCCGCGCGTGTATCTGCTGGATGTCGAGGGAACCGTTGCGCCGCTTTCGCTGGTCACCGAGCAGCTTTTTCCGTATGCCAGAAAGCGCCTCGAACCGTATTTGCGTATGCAGGTTCGAGAGCCGTGGATCGATGCCGAACTCGCCGCGGATTTGCAGCTTCTGGCGCAGGAGAATGCTGCTGAGGATTTGACCGCGGGCGCTCCGTCGCTGACTGCTCCAGCAGAGGATGAAAGTTGGGAGTCGCGTGTACCGCAGATTGCCGAGTATCTGCTTTGGCTGATGGATCAGGACCGAAAATCGACTGCGCTCAAGGCTCTTCAAGGCCGCGTCTGGCGCGTAGGATTTGAGTCGGGAGAGCTGATTGGCACGCTCTTTGACGATGTGCCACCGGCTTTCGAGCGCTGGAGCAATCAAGCGCGAGTGGCCATTTATTCTTCGGGTTCAGTGGAGGCGCAGCGGCTGCTGTTTCAGTATTCCAATGCAGGCGATCTCACGCCGTACATTTCCGCGCACTTTGACACACGAGTTGGGCCAAAAACAAGTGCAGCCAGCTATCAGAGTATCGCTGTCAGCATGGCCGTCGACCCCAGGGAGATTCTCTTCTTCTCCGACGTAGTGCGTGAACTGGATGCGGCGCGTGAGGCTGGTTGTGCAACGCGGCTCGTGGTGCGTCCCGGCAATGCCGCCGTGGATTCGCATACGCATCCCAATATCCTTGGAATCGGCGTCGTGTAGAGTTTCTTCCCTTGCCGCGTCTTCTGCCGCTGCGAAGCAGAGGCGCTTTTTTCAGGAGTATCCTAAAATGGCGGCAATGAGTCTGGCGGTTCTTTTGGCTTTTCTCCCAACTCAGGCAAAGGAGCACCCTGTGATCCATCACGCGCAAGGCATATTTACCGTCAATGTCAAACCCATCTCTCCCGCACCCGCTGAAGGGTTGGCTCGCTTCTCCATCAACAAGCAGATACACGGAGATATGGAAGCTACAACGCAGGGAGAGATGCTCTCCGGCGGCGATCCAAAGCAGGGCATGGCTGGCTACGTGGCCATTGAGCGTGTGACCGGCACCCTCGCAGGTAAGCATGGCAGTTTTGCCTTGCAACACATGGCGACGATGGACGCGAACGGACCGCAGATGACCGTGATCGTAGTCCCTGGTTCGGGTACAGGAGAATTGAAGGGAATAGCCGGCATGTTTGTCATTCATATCGAAAATGGGAAACACGCCTACGAGTTGGACTACACGCTCCCAGAGTGACGCGCCGCAGCTCTTTGGAGTAGCGGCATAACTGCCTCTCGTTTAGGCTCGAAGAATGATCTTTGTCAATCCAGCCGCGGGCGTCTTGCATGAACTTCAGGCGACTCCTTACGTCCGCTTCAGCGTGCTGGCCGTCAGTTCCATCTTTTTTCTGGTTGATCCTTTCGCTGCCATTCCATCCTTTCTTGCCATCACCGCAGGCGCAGACAAGCAGCGCCGTTCCCGCATCGCGCGCAAAGGAGCACTTACGTGCTTCATTGTGCTCACTTCGTTTGCTCTGGCTGGCCGCGCCATCTTTCGCATGTTCGGGATCACTCTGCCCGCCTTTGAGATTGCAGGCGGATTGATTCTGCTCCTCATCGGCCTCGACATGCTCGAGGCCAAGCGCTCCGCCACGCAGGAAGCCAGCGGCGATACGGAAGAAGCCGCGCACAAGGAAGATGCCGGCATCGTCCCGCTTGGCATACCCATGCTGGCTGGCCCTGGTGCGATCTCCAGCGTAATGGTGCTTGTGGGTCAGGTGACCGTCGGATGGCAGATGATAGCCATCCTTGGCTGCATCGCCGTGACGGCGTGGGTCAGCTTCATGGTCCTCTCCGGCGCGGAACAGGTGCGGCGCGTGCTGGGAGAGACGGGAATTCGGATTCTCGTGCGAATCATGGGACTTCTCCTCGTCGCTCTGGCCATGCAGTTCTTCGTCAATGGATTCACCGATCTGGGGCTGATCGCGCGATCGACGCTTGTCAACCCATAATTCCCCGCCCACAACTCCTGACGATGCACAACGAATAGCCCGAAGCAAAGCCGAATAGATCCATCGCTTGCTTCTCGGCTTCCCGCCAGAAACAGGGATTTCCCCGGAAACTTCATCGCAAGAAGCTTTCGCGCCGAAATTCTAACGGCACGCAAGAAAAAGCAAAAAATAGAAAACCCCTTGCCTGGCGCGGACATGAGCCTTCTTCCTTGGTCACTTTCCACAGCCATCCACAGAAACTCGTCGCTTGGTAGGTTGCTTTCTGTGCCGGGTGTTGCTATTCTCAGGAAGTCGCAAACAGCTTGGCAATGTCTAAGTGCTTGCGATGAGAGAAGCAATTCGGAAACAAAGAAATTCACGAATTTGCAATCAAACGGATTGTTTGATACTCTCAGAAAGTTGCAGTAACAGTGGTAGGCTTCCAAGTGCAAAGCACAATATGCGCGGAAGCAAGTTCGTTGGGATAAGTGAAGATTCACTGGTCCCCTGTAGGGAATCCTCCAGAGAGCAACCATTGCAAGACCCGGGTTCGATCCCGTGAGCCCATATGGGCGAAGACGTTTGTCGGTCATTCTTTGAGATTTGCGCTGCGCCGCCTGGTTAACAGGCTCAGTAAATAAAGCGCTTGACAAGATCAAGCAGGCTTGAGATACTGGGAAAGGCGCAAAAAACGCTGCAAGGAAGCACGCAGCGGCGCTCAAGTTCGAGGACAACCCGTAAGGGCCTCGATCCAAACGGCCTCACTCAGGTGACAAGCCGAAAGGATCTTTGACAATTGGTTGAACATGCCAGTCGTGAAGAAGCAAGCATCTCAGCTTGTTCTTCTCACAAAATAAGTCGCTGTCCTGCATGCAGGCGGCGCGGTTGATATCACAGACCTCCGTCGGTGATATCAATGTCAGACAGTTTCAAACGAGAGTTTGATCCTGGCTCAGAATCAACGCTGGCGGCGTGCCTAACACATGCAAGTCGAACGAGAAAGGGGAGCAATCCCTGAGTAT
>JAJZDO010000241.1 GCA_021805955.1 Acidobacteriota bacterium | reverse complement strand
GCCGCGGCGCGGACAAAACCGAAGCGGTCGAATCCAGCGAAAGATAAAACGGCAGGCAGGCACGGGAACCGCTCGATCCCGCCGCGCGTATAGAGAACCCATCCCGGCAGATGCCAATCAGCACGGGACATATCCCTGTCGCCATCGTATTTTTCACATCCCGCCGTTCCCTGGAATATTTTTATGCGGCGTTCGACATAACTTTTTTTGACAATACGAGTCTTACACACATAAGAGATCGATAGAACTCTAGAACTCTCTAAACAGGAGATGGGGTTCGTGTTTTCTTCGGATTCCATTGCGCGCACAAAATGAGGATTTCTTCAGAGTATTTTCAGGCTGTATCGTTATATCTATTGCAACGGGGTACCCCTAGCGATGTCGTTTCCCAGCTTCATATCGTCCATACCGCAAGTAAAGCAGCGGAGAAACCATCTTTGTAGTGTGCCAAGTGAGGAGTTCCCAATGAATTCGGCAGGCCGGTTACGTCAGTTGCTTTTGAATAACGAGTTTATTGTTGCGCCGGGTGCTTTCGATTGCCTCTCCGCCAAAGCTGTGGAATTGGCCGGTTTCTCCGCAATTTATATGACCGGCATGGGGACCTCCGCCAGCCGTCTTGGCCTGCCGGACTACGGCCTGGCAACGATGTCGGAGATGGTGGCCAATGCGTCGGCAATGGCCGCAACGGTAAAGATCCCGGTCATCGCCGATGCAGACACCGGATATGGCAATGAACTCAACATGGCGCGGACCGTCCACGAATATGAACGGCATGGGGCTGCCGGAATTCACATCGAAGACCAGGTATTTCCAAAAAAATGCGGGCACCTCGATAAAAAACAGGTCATTCCACGGAATGAATTCGTCAGCAAAATTCGAGCTGCGGTGAGCGCGCGGCTAGACCCGGATTTCATCATCATCGCCCGGACCGACTGCAACGCCGTGATGGGATTTGAGGAAGCGATTGCGCGCGCCAACGCCGCGCTTGCGGTGGGGGCCGATCTGGCACTGGTGGAAGCGCCTGAGTCGATGGAGCAGATGGAGCAGATTCCGCAGCGCGTGCAAGGCCCGTGCGTTTTGAACATGCTGCTGGGTGGAAAAAGTCCTTTACTCTCTCTGGCTGACGTGGAGAGCCTGGGATACAGGGTCGTACTGCTGTCGGATGTACTGCTGGGCGCAGCTATTGCCGCGTACGATTCGGCGCTCGACACCGTTCGGACCTCGCGCGATCCGCTGCATTTTCCAAATACTTTGGCCGTCAAAGATATTTTTCAGCGTCTGGGCGCGGCGAAATGGGACAAGTTGCGGGCAGAGCAAGGAAAAGTGGTCGTGTAATGCAATCAACGCGCGGGCTGGCACAGCAATGAAGCCGTTATTCGGCAGTTTTCCTGCATCGGCGGCTGCCAGTCCTGATCTCGAAGCTGGTTGTGCCGGTCAACTCCAATAGACTGCTAGACTGCCTGCCACCGCGAACGGAATCAGGGGGGAGGCCGCGACGCATCCCAAGTCGAGCAGCAAATCGAAATGCGAGCCATTGCTCTTGGGCAAGGACCTCTGGCGAGTTGCGGCGGCTCTAAAAAAATCCTCCGACTCCTCGTCACGGTTTTAGAAGAAATTTCGCCGTCAGCGAAGCCTCTGAGGACCCTCCTGCCCAGAGCGTGAAAGTCCCAGGCTCGACGGCCCATTCCCTTTCGACGTTCCAGACTGCAAGCTGTTCCTGCGGGATGCGGAAGGAGACCGTCTTTGTTTCTTGCGGCTTGAGATGGATCCGGGAGAACCCCTCCAGCGATCGGCGAGGCGTCTCGACGCTGGTCACATCTTCCCGCATATACAACTGGGCAACTTCGTCGCCTTCCCTGCTTCCGGTATTTGTAACCTCCACGGTTACCTGAACATCGTCGTGGCTGCCAGGCGCGGGAGGCTCGACCGCCAGATGGCCGTAGCGGAAGGTTGTGTAGCTAAGACCGAATCCAAACGGGAACAGCGGCTTGCCGTTATCGTCGACATATTTCTCCATCCGCGAAGGATCGCTGTTGTAGAAGTCGGGCAGCTGCCCGGTGCTGCGCGGAAAGGTGATGGTCAAGCGCCCGGCTGGATTGTTGTCGCCAAAGAGCGTTTCCGCAATGGCTTTTCCTCCGAATTCTCCCGGATACCACGCTTCGAGAATGGCGGGGACATGCTCCTTTGCCCAGCCGATCGTTAAAGGTCTGCCGTTTTCCAGCACCAGAACGACGGGCTTGCCCGTCGCCACGACCGCTTCCAGCAGTTGTTCCTGATTACCCGGCAGGTCAAGGTTGGATCGGTCGAAGCCTTCGCCCGAAATGCCTTGTTGTTCTCCCATGCCCAGGATCACGATGTCTGCCTGTTTCGCGATGGCGACAGCGGACGGAATATCTTTTCCCGCATCGAAGGTGACCGTCGATTGCGGAACCATCAAACGGATGCCCTGGAGCATGCTGATCCGCTCGCCATTCGACTCCATTTCATAGTCGCCATACCGCGCCACATCCGCGTTGGGTCCGATGACGGCAATACGCTGGATGGATTTCGACAGCGGCAGCAGGTTGCCGTTATTCTTCAGCAGCGTCATGGATTCACGTGCCGACTCCAGCGAGACAGCAAGGTGGGCCTGCGACCGGTGAACCTTTGCGTTCAACCCGGAATCCACGAAAGGTTGATCGAACAGACCGAGAGCAAACTTCACGCGCAGCACGGACCGAACCGCCTCGTCCAGGTCCGCCTGCGACAAGGAACCCTCGCGCACGCAATCAATCAACGCGTTTTGAAATACATCGTGGTCGAAGTCGTAAAACTGCATATCCACGCCGGAACGAATCGCCATACAAACCGCGTCCTTCGGCGTTGCAGCGACATCGTGAATCGTATACAGGCGCCGGATCGCACCCAAATCAGAAAGCACGAATCCCTGGAAACCCCATTCCTGACGCAGGATGGTTTTCAGCACGAAGGGATCGTCGGTGATTGGGATTCCATCAATCTCGTGGTAGGCGGCCATCACCCCCATGGCGTGCCCCTGACGAATCGCGGGCTCAAACGACTTCAGCATCACGGTACGCAACTCGCGCTCGCCAATGTGCACCGGCGAGGTATTCGTGCCACCCTCCGGAGAACCATGCCCGACAAAGTGTTTGGGCTCGGCGACCACGGTGGCATCGCTGTTCAGGCTCTCGCCTTGCGCGCCGCGCACATACGCCAGACCAAGCTGTCCGGTGAGGTATGGGTCTTCTCCGAAATCTTCTTCGACGCGGCCCCAGCGAGGATCGCGGGCAACGTCCAGCACGGGAGCAAGAATCATGCCGACGCCAGTGGCGCGCGCCTCGGATGCAATGGCCGCGCCCGTCTGTCGCGCGATCATCGGGTTCCAGGTCGCGGCAAGATTGATCGGCGCCGGAAACACCGTTCCCGTGTCGAATCCATGCAGCCCTTCCTCGATA
>JAJZDO010000463.1 GCA_021805955.1 Acidobacteriota bacterium | reverse complement strand
GTGTTGAAATCCATTGGAATCTATACGGGTGCAACTGTGCTCGGCAGTGGAGACCTGGCGCTGATTCTTGATCCTGGATCGATTGCCGTGCGAGCCGGAGTCCTGATGAATATGCAGCAGGAACGCAGAGAAGCAGCACAGCAGCAAGCTGAGGGCGATCCGCACGATGCAGAGTTCCTGGTTGTAGAAACAAGCGGACGACGATGTGCGGTTGCTTTGCAGGACGTGCTGCGAATCGAGCGGATTCCGATCACGCGCATCGAGTATGTTGGGCTGCGTCCTGTACTCAACTTTGAGGGGCAACTGCTGCCCGTGGAAGACGCCGGAAACATTCTTGGCCAGCGCGACCGGATGATTGCACAGGATGAGCAGATTACAGTCGTGGTCTGTCGAGATGGCAACCGTCACGTTGGACTTGCCGTACATGCTGTGCTGGATGTGGCGGCAGGCAGTCAACTGCGGGAGGCGGGAACCGGTCGTCCGGCTGAGGGAGTCACTTTGCTGAAGAATCACGTGACGGGCGTAGTCAGCCTGACTGGAGTGGAAGCTCTGTACGAAGAGTTTTCTTCAGGCGATCAAATGATGGTTGGAACAAACGTGCCATGAGTCATGGCGGAAGCAGCCAGAAGCAGGTGCGACTGGCGAAGATGATGGGAAGAACAGCAGGGAGGCACGAATGCAGTCGTTGAATCAGCATCGACCGATGCACCTTCAGCAGGAAAAGAAAGAAGTTCTCGCCGAGGTCTGTTCTGTGCAAATCGGAGAGACGTATTTTGGAGTTCCCATCACGCACATCCTGGAGATTGTGGGTGGCGCGCAACCCAAGCCTGTTCCGCTGGCGCCAACCTTCGTTGGCGGACTGGTGCATTATCGCGGAGATGTGCTCACAACTGTGGCGATGCGACGGGTGCTGCAGATGAGTGAGCAACAAGCGGCTCAGGACATTCTCGTGCTTGAGGGCGAACACGGATGTTATGGCCTTCTGGTGGACTCGGTGGGTGAGGTGCTCACAGTTTCCTCAAAAGACTATGAAGCGAATCCATCCATCCTGGACGCGCGCCGCAGAGAGTTCTTTGCAGGCGCATACAAACTTGATGGAAAGCTACTCGTCATGCTGAATCCGGAACACCTGGATCCGATGCGACTGGATGCCGAATAAGTGTGCTGGATGGGACAGATTGCGGGAGAGGGGATGCAATGCGTGCGTTGATTGTGGACGATTCGCGATTTGTGAGAAATCTTCTGCGCGGATTACTGGAAGAGCGCGGAGTGGAGTGCGTGGAGGCTGCTGACGGCAGGGCGGGTCTGGAGCACCTGCGCGAGGATGCTCCCTTTGACCTGGCGCTGTTGGATTGGAATATGCCTTTCATGAATGGGTATGAGATGCTGCAACATTTGCGTGCAGAGGGTCACACGCAGATGAAAGTGCTGATGGTGACGACGGAGGCGGAGTCTGACTTCATCACACGCGCCCTTGATGCCGGCGCGGATGAATATCTGATGAAGCCCTTTGACAACGAAGCTCTCGGCGACAAACTGGCGATGCTCGGCCTGGCAGAGGCATAAAAATGACGGAACAAACTGATCCGGTCAAAATTCTGATCGTGGACGATTCCGTGGTCATGCGAACCCTGTTGCGTTCCGTTGTCATGACCGATGCGCGGCTGGAGGTTGTGGGTACGGCTATCCATGGCGAAGCGGCGCTGCGCTCGATGGAGAACCTGAAGCCAGACTTGATTTTGCTGGATGTGGAAATGCCGGTCATGGATGGGCTGAGTACGTTGCGCGCGATGCGTGAGCGCGGATTGCGAGTGCCGGTCATCATGTGCAGTACGCTGACGCAGCGCGGAGCGCAGGTGACAATTGAAGCTCTGGCGGCTGGAGCTGTGGATTACGTTGCAAAACCTTCTGGGCAATCGTCACGGGATGCCTCCATTGCCTCACTTGCTCATGATCTTGTGCCGAAGATCCTTGCATTGACCCGTCGCAGCCTCTTGCAGGCCGCGCCGCAGAGTCCGGTGACGCGAACCTTTTCGCATGCCATTCTGGTCGAGCAGACAAAATCGCGCAGAACGATCCCAGACCATGAGTCCATTCTCGATTCCATTGCTCCGCAGGTGCCGCGTGTCGTAGCGATTGGAGTCTCGACAGGTGGCCCCGCTGCTCTGGATGTGGTTCTTCCTGCGTTGCCCCAGGACTTTCCACTGCCCGTTCTGGTCGTGCAACACATGCCGGAGTTATTTACCCGTCTGCTTGCCGAGCGGTTGGACGGGCGTTGCGCACTGCGCGTCAGTGAGGCTCAAGAAGGGATGGCGGTTGAATCAGGTCATATCTATGTTGCAAAAGGAAACTGGCATATGGAAGTGCATGGCGAGAACCGCCAGGGTCGTGCATCCCTGCGATTGACTCAGGCGGAGCCAGAGAATCATTGTCGCCCTGCGGCAGATGTGCTCTTTCGCTCCGCGGTTACAGCGTATGGAGGAGCTGTGCTGGGTGTAGTCATGACAGGAATGGGCGCTGACGGACTGGCCGGATGCAGACATATTCGTGCACAAGGCGGCTGTGTCTTCGCGCAGGATCAGACAACGAGCGCGGTGTGGGGCATGCCGGGGGCAGTCGTGCAGGCTGGCCTTGCGCACAAAGTTCTGCCATTGAATGCACTTGCAAAAGAAATTGTCGACAGCGTGCGCCTTGCGGCCAATAAGGCCGGCGGCGACAGCGCAATGAATCTGCAGCAGAGGGCGGTGTAGTCGATGGCGACAGAGACGATGATGGGAATGGCCGGAATCGCAACGCGTGCCTCCGCAGCTTCCGCAGCGGATTATGAGTATCTGCGTCAGCTTGTGATGGAGCATTCGCAGAATGTGCTGGACTCATCGAGAGATTATCTGTTTGACACGCGGCTCACTCGGCTGCTGCGAACGCATGGACTGACGAATATCGAAGAACTGGTGCAACTGCTGCGGCTGCGCAGAAATCCAACGCTCGAACGCTCCGTGGCGGAGTCGATGACGATCAATGAGACAAGCTTCTTCCGTGATGCCAGGCCGTTCGAACTGTTACAAACAGAACTGCTGCCAAAACTCATTGAGGCGCGCAAAGAAACTCGTAAACTGCGCCTATGGAGCGCGGCGTCCTCCACGGGACAGGAAGCTTATAGCCTGGCAATGCTGATCTGCGAATATTTCCCTTCGCTTGCAGGCTGGGATGTCGTGATTGAAGGAACCGATTTGAGCGCTGAGATGGTAAAACGCGCGCAAAGTGGACGATACATGCGGATTGAGATCAACCGCGGTTTGCCGGCGCGGCATATTGTCACGTATTTTGACCACGAAGGCGAGGATTGGATCATCAAGCCGCATGTTCGGCGCATGTGCCAATTCCGACAGGCCAATCTATGTGCTCCCACTCTGCCATTTACGAATGCCTTTGACGTGGTTTTTCTACGCAATGTCATGTTGTACTTCAACCAG
>JAJZDO010000510.1 GCA_021805955.1 Acidobacteriota bacterium | reverse complement strand
ATTTCAACATCTGGGTTGCCGCTTTCAACTTTGGCGGGATTCCTCGTCGCCTGATCGATATGGCCGATGCCGGGCTCATCCGCATCGATATTTCAGACGATATCATCGATGAAGTGTTGCGCGTGCTCCGCTTGAAGTTTGAATGGCCTGCGGGATCGCTCGCCGAGGCGAAGGCCCAGATGAACGAAATCGGCTATAAGGTGACGCCTGAACGTAAGGTGGGCGCAGTGGCGGAAGCCCCCACGGACAATCGCATATTGGAATGCGCGGTCGCTGGTGCTTCCGATTACCTCGTCACGGCGATAATCATTTACTGAAGCTCAGGCAATTTACAGGGGCGAAGATTCTGAAGGCTGCGGATTTTCTGGATGTACAGATGCCGCCTGGGCGTGGAGGGTAAGCAGAGAGGCCCAGCATGCCTTGATTCTGGCGTCGACAATACGCAGCAAGTGGTTGGCAAGCAATCCAAACATCCACAGAGCGGGAACCGAACTACGCAGCAGGGCGTATCAGTTCCAACCATTTATATGCTGCCGCTCAGCGGCGCGCTCCTAAGGACTGAAGGATCGGTCGAGAGTCCAGCCTGTCAAGTATCTCCATAAAACGGGGGCGATTGCGGTAACGCAGCCGGATATCCGCCACTGACTGCTTCCATTCGTCCTCACGGTGGAGCGATTTCAGGATCGGGCGCATCTTGCGGAGGTATGCCGCAACGACTTCATATGCCGAGACGTGCGCGCGTGTCAGATTATCGTTGACGCGCTGACGATAGATTTCCAGCGCGCGGTCGGGATGCGACTTAGCTACCGCTTCGGCCACGCGATCCGCATAGGTGTCGGAGCCAAGCCACGGCAAAGCTCCTCGCATTTGCTTTTGATCCGCGCGCATTTTGTCATACCAACGGAGCGCGTCTTCATGACGTCGACCGGCAATGGCCATGTCGATCAATACGCCATAATGGGGGCGGGCAAGCATCCGCGATCGGGCTTCCGTCCGCAACAGGGGCAACAGATAGTCGGGCGTTGGCAGGGGCCAGCCTGCGGAAACCGCACCTTTGCGGCTTTCTTTGCGCTGCGTCACAACAGAGGTTGGTGAAACGCCGGTCTCGAGAAAGTCGAGCGCAAAACGGCGGACGGTGTCCTGACATCCGGCGCTCTCGGAAGTAGCCATGAGTTGTTCGAACTTCTTGGGACTAGGGTTCTCAAAGAATTCCCACGCTGCGTGCGCAGCCACGATGCCCCACCGCCCTCGAAGGCGGGCCGCTTCTCCCATCGATTTACCGAGATTCGACGCTATGCCCGGAAGCCTGTGGACAGTCTTCTCAATCCCCTCGGTCGCCCAGCGTTCGGCTTCGTCATAGCGTTTCCGCTCAATGAGGAGCTTCACCAGACGTTCATAGCTGTCCGTCGTGCGTGCTTCGCGTTCGCAAATCTCCAGGATCTCGTCCTCGCGTCCGGCTTTTTTCAGAGCATGGACCAGCCAGTCGCTGATTCGATCACGATGAAATCTGCGCTGAAAATCGTCTCCCTCTTTTGCTTGGCCCCTCAGCCGCAGGGTCAATTCATCGGACGCCGCCGACCAGTCAGCCGGTTGGACAGCCCCATTGAGCACCACATCGGAGCTGTTGCCGATGACGTCGTACTCGTCCTCAAGGTGGGCGTCGATGGCGAAGAGCAGTTTACGCGTCGGCGTCAGGCCCGATTCGACCACAGCTTTGAAGATCACTGGGAAGCATTCGCCGAGCGCCGATGCCGTTTCACCTTCATCGTCCGATTGCCCAATTTGTTCCATTCCGGGCGCGATGATCTCCTGTCCTAACCGCACCACAACGTCCGAATGCCCCAGCTCAACCATCCGCTCCAGGCGATGTTTAAGTCGACTGTAATCCGGCGTGTGTCCCTTGCCGGTCCAGTTGTCTCTCCAGCCGGTTTCGGACGTGACGCGCCTCAGTTCCTGCCGCGCCAGAACAACCAGGCGATCCACGTCCCCTTCTCCCAGAGCAATGCACTCGCGAAACTCCTCGCGCAGTTCCGGGTACCGTTCCGTCAGCGACCAGACCAGGGCGGCCAATTCCTCGCGGCCCTTCGCGTCAATGTGCTTCCGGATCTTTTCATCCGATATCTGCTGAGGTCTCCGTCTGTTCCTTGAAGAAAGACTCCCTTCAACCGCCTCTTCTTCGGCGACATCGGTCTCCTCGGCACTCGCATCCCGATCATCGTTCGCCACGATTGCCCATCGCGGGTCTTCTGGGCCCGCTATGGGAACTTCGGCATTCTGTCCTAGTAATTCCAGGTAAGCAGCGACTACCGCAACGGCATGCTTGCAGCCGTTCGCGCCCACCGGGCAGGTGCATCGGGAATGAAGACCACCGGCTTTCTTCCTGCCCGGTTCACACCAGACACAGACGGCGTAGCGATCTCCGCCGATCACGGAAGCCAACAGACGGTTGTCTTCGGATACCGCAAGGTCATGGACTCGCCCCTGGCGTTGGTAGGTTCTGCCACGGGAGACCGAACGCTCGCCAGCCCAACCAGTCAGATCATCCCAACTCAGAGATGCCCAGTATTTCTTCGGGGATTGGTGCTCTGTGCTTGTTGCCGCTGCGCGCTGCCGCTTCTGGCTCATGAGAAATTTCCTGCCAAAATCCTACACGGAGATGCGGCTACCCCGGAATCATTCCGATTGAGCGCAAAAGTCTCCGGCACCGCGAGGTGTTTGAAATTATTCCCAAAGTACGTGGCAACTACACATTGACAGTCTGATCACAGAATTTTTCTTCCAGTGGTAGGAGTGAGCAGATCCACAACTCTGCATCTCACTCTGATGTGGAAGCAGGAATAGAGGTCCCGAGTTCAATCGCACTCTGCAGCTCCTGAGAGAACGATTTAGTCTCCAATGGCGAACCGGGCAGATCTGAAGACAAGGTAATGATCTCTCGTCGATGAGGCTCCAATTGGACCGAAAGAAAAATAATTGCGATCTCCCGGTGTTCGTGGGGCCATCGAAATAAAGCGAATCCCGGAAGACGTGGCGATATGAATTGTTGTCTTGTTTAATATAGGGGTGGATATCGTCGGCCAGATTGCCGCGAACACGCATAAGACGTACCTCTATCACTTGTGCCATAATCATGGCATGGCAGTCCGTACCACCATCGATCTTCCAGAGCCATTGCATGACCGGCTGCGCCATCGCGCGGAACGTTCTGGCGCCTCCATCCGCTCGCTGATCGTGCGTGCTATTGAGCAGACCTATCCAGGCACGACAAAGCGGCATCCGGTCACTGGCCCTCTGATTCGCGGTTCTGGCAAGCGTGGCCCGCAATACCCTTCGGACGAAAACCCGCATGACCTTATTTTTTCCTGACCTGAACGTCTGGCTGGCCCTCTCCGACACCGGCCATACTCATAGCGCCAGTGCATGGAAATGGATGAGGATGCTGACGGATGATCGCAAGCTGCTCTTTTCCCGGTA
>JAJZDO010000140.1 GCA_021805955.1 Acidobacteriota bacterium | reverse complement strand
AATCGGTTCATCTCCGCTGATCTCTGGGCGCTGCTGATGCTCGATGAATCGCGTAAAGAGCTATATTACGCACTGACCGGCTCCGGCGATGGATCGCGACTAAAAGAACTGCGCGTGAAGGTTGGCGAAGGGCTGGCGGGGTGGGTTGCGGAACACGGACAAACACTGATCGTGCCACAGGCGGAGGATGATCCACGCACAGAGGATATGCGCCGGAACAATGGCTTCCATTTCCATTCGGCAGTTGCCATTCCGATCCGCGGACGTCGCGGAACGCATGGCGTGCTCGAGGTATTCAATCCCGACCTGACCCGAAACTCCGACTACACGATCGCGTTTCTGCACATTCTGGCCGACTATGCCGCTATCGCCATCGAGAATGCACAGGATGTTTCCCGTGTGCAGCAACTCACCATCACGGACGACGTAACGGGACTCTACAACGCGCGGCATCTGTATGTCCTGCTGGAACGGCAGATCGCGCTCCAACGCGCGGATGGAAGTGCCTTCAGTCTGCTCTTTCTAGATCTGGACCGTTTCAAGGATGTGAACGATCGATACGGGCACCTGATCGGAAGCGAATTGCTTGGGGCCTATGGGCACAGGCTATGCACAGTCAGCCGAACGACGGATACATGCTTCCGCTACGGAGGCGATGAGTTCGTTGTGCTGATGCCGGCTACCAATCCGCAGGACGCAGTCGTGGCTTCCATCCGCCTGCACGCTGAAATGACAAAGACCGTCTTTCGAATGCGGAATGGGCTGAAGATATCCATTGGGTCCAGCGTAGGGCTGGCGAGTTGTCCCGCAGATGGCAAAAGCGTTCATGCCATTCTGGGAGTTGCCGATAAACGCATGTATTCCGTCAAAGCGTCCGGGCGTGGTCGAGTCAGCGAGTAGTTCTGTTCTTGACCGACGTCGATTCTGAAACCATTCTGGCCTGCCGATCTGCGATTTCTTCCAGCTGCCGTCGCCAGTCCAAATGTTCCACAAAACCTTGCGAATCGCGCCAGCCTGCCTCGACAATCACACGCAGTTCCAGAAAGACGCTGGTTCCCAGCAGTGCTTCGATCTGCTGTCGTGCGCTGGCGCCGATCGAGCGAAGACGACTGCCTCCCTTGCCAATCAGAATCGCTTTCTGCCCATCCCGCTCACAGTAAATCGCCGCCGCGATGCGAGTAAACTGTCCGCGCTCCGGCGCCGGAATTCCGCCTTTCAGCATGCGCGGCTTCTTTGCCTTGCGTGGCCCCTGCTGTGGCTCTTCGTATTGTTCGATGACCACCGCAGACGCGTATGGAACCTCTTCGCCTGTCTCCATCAGAATGCGCTCGCGAATGATCTCCGCCACCAGAAACCGAATCGGCTGATCCGTAAACTGGTCCGTCGGGAAGTAACGCTCGCCTTGCGGGAGCATTTCCGCGAGTCCTCGCAGGAGGGGGTCCAATCCATCCCGTTTGCGGGCGCTGATCGGAAAAACCGCAGCAAAGTCATGCAAGGTGCGTAGCTGTTCGATTGTTGGCAGAAGCTCGTGTCGACGGACTTGATCGATTTTGTTCAGGACAAGAACGACGGGGCATTTCAGCCCTTTCAGAAGCTTCAGCACATACGCATCTTCGCTGCGCCAGTCTTCGCCGCGATGCGCCCCTGCGCGAGCATCGGGAGCCTCGTCCGGAAGTCTCAGTTCACGTGTCACATCCACCAGCAATGCAACCGCATCGCAGGATTCCAGCGCTTCCTGCACCTCCTGCATCATGCGGCGATCCAAATGAGTTTCCGGCTGATGCACACCTGGCGTATCGATGAAAATAATCTGCGCCTCGTCCTGATTTTTTTCCTGCTCCCGCTCCAGTTCCACAACGCCAAGAATGCGATTACGCGTGGTCTGCGGCTTGCTGGTTACGATAGCTACGCGTTCTCCCACCACAGCGTTGAGCAGTGTACTTTTGCCCGCGTTCGGGCGGCCGATGAGCGCAACATATCCTGATCTCATTCTTCCCTACTCCTGATGGGATGCTTCGCTCTCTTCGCTGGCATTCCTCTCACGATCCTTGTCCTTTATCTCGACAACGGCGATCGCGTCGATCAAGCGTCGCAGGCGTACCTGCTCGATGCGCCGCTCACTGGCTTTCACAACTTCCAATCGCAGTTTTCCGGTCTCAATTACCTCTCCAGTGAGTGGAATGCGATCGGCAATTTCCGAGATCAGCCCGCCGACAGTCTGCGATTGATACTCGCCAGTATCTGGCGGCCAGGCATCCTCAACCAGTTCCGACAAGCGGCTGACCGGATAACTGCCCGGTAAAAGCAAGGTTCCGCCATCCTCAGCGACGGCTTCTTCCAGACCCCTGTCGGCATCATCTTCATGTTCGTCGCGAATCTCTCCCACAATCGCTTCGAGCAGGTCTTCGATGGTGACCACACCTGCCACTTCCCCATACTCGTCAATCACCACACGCATGTGTTGTTTCTCGCGCTGCATCTCGCGCAGCAATTCATATCCGCGCTTTGTCTCGGGCACCAGAGCCACAGGCCGCTGAATATTCCTGACCGTTTGCTGCGCTGTTTCAGCATCCGAGAGATGGAGCAGGTCGTGTGCAAACGCAATCCCAGTCACTTCGTCGAGCGAAGTGCGGAAGACGGGAACCCGCGAAAAATTGTGCTGGCGCAGTGCATTCAGAAAGTCCTTGAGAGGCATCGTCTCCCGAACGGCAAAGACCGCCGAACGCGGAGTCATCACTTCTTTCACCAGCTTGTCGCCAAACTCCAATGCCGAGCGAACCAGCTGACGGTCCTCTTCTTCCAGAATTCCTTCTTCTTCGCCTGCTTCAAGCAACGCTTCAACGTCTCCAGCTTCATCTTCGTGCGAACTTTCGGGAGCCGGTTCCGTCAAAGTGGCAATCGAGAGCAGAAAGACGGTCGTCAGCGTCACAGGAGAGAGAAGATACAGCAATCCGCGCACCAGCCACGTGAATGACGCAAGCCAGTCTCCTGGCATCCTCTGCAGCAGAAGAAATGGAATCAACTCGCTGCAGATCATCACCATCAGCATCACTGCGACGATCCATTGCAGTGCGGCATCCGTGTTCCATCCGCGCCACTGTTCCACCACAATGCGGCTGAAAACGAGTGCCTCCAGCGCCATGGCAAGATTCATCCAAATGGATGCCGACAGCGCCACCCGCTCGCGGCTCATGCCGAGCCTGGGTTCCACATTCTGCTCCCAGGCTTCAAGATGCTGCTGTACGTCGCGTGCCAGAATGCGCCCAAACTGACTCTCGAGCCGTACGATGTAGCTGGCCAGGCACAGAATGAGCGCAAGCGCGATGGCAAGCACTACAAGTCCAGGAGTCATCACCGTGCTTCCCTGCGCGCAGAACGCTTTGTCCGTTTCGAAACTCGCTCGATGAGTCCCTGCGGCAAACGCAGTCTACTCCGCAATTCAGATTCCGCGGCAGCCATCTCTCCATCATCCGTG
>JAJZDO010000385.1 GCA_021805955.1 Acidobacteriota bacterium | reverse complement strand
TCTGCATGGACGATTCCAGAGTCTTCGCGCACGGTAATCGTCTGGCCGGCGTTGATATTTGTCAGTCGTTGCGTGATGCCGCTGGGCCAGTGAATTTCGACCAGATCGGCCCTGTCGGACTTGGCGAGTCCGAAGGTGAGTACCAGTTCGCTGGAAGAGAGATAACTCGATCCGCTGCGCATGGTTAATTTCTGCCCAGTCTGCGCGGATTTCACAAACACCACCGCCCCGATGCCGTTGCGATTGGATTTTGTTCCCCACAGCTTGAGGCGCAACGAATGGTTGGTTGCGCCGGTATTGCGGAACAGCGCCGCCGGCCCGTCATTGGTGGTCATGATTAAGTCCAGCGCGCCGTCATTGTTGATGTCTCCATACGCCGCGCCGCGGCCGACACGCCGTTCATCGAAGGACTTGCCCACCTCCGCAGCAACATCCTGAAACTTGCCGCCGCCCTCGTTGTGAAACAGATGTGGGGATTCAGCGTAGTGCACCTGCTGCTGCACACGCTCGATCGTGGGATCCAGGTGGCCATCGGCGATGAAGAGGTCGAGCCATCCATCGAGATCGTAATCGAAGAAGAAACATCCGAAGCCCAGAGTCAACAGGCTTTTGCGTCCGACCTCCGACTGAGGCGCGATATCGACGAACAAGCCGTTTTTTTGATTCTGGTAGAGAGAGATCATCTGGTTGGAAAAATTTGTAATCGCCAGGCTGGGATAGCCGGAGTGGTTGTAGTCGGCGGCGTCGATCCCCATGCCGGCGCGGGCCACGCCATCCTCGCTGAAGCCGATTCCGGAGACCACGCCTTTTTCTGTAAACGTGCCGTTGCGGTTGTTGATGTAGAGCTTGTTCGGCTCGGTATCGTTGCTGATGGCAATGTCCGGCCATCCATCCTGGTTGGCATCGAGAATGGCGATTCCGAGGCTCTTCGAAGTAGCGTCGTAGAGACCCGCTTTGCGGGTGGCGTCCTCAAAGGTTCCGTCTCCCCGGTTGCGCCAGAGCCGCACCGAGACACCTTTGTAGGACTCCGGAGTGCAGTAGGCCTTGTCCTTGCCATCCATCGAACAATACAGGTCGGTCGCTGGAGTCCACGCAACATAGTTCGCCACCAGCAGGTCCAGGTGGCCATCGCGGTCATAATCAACCCAGGCCGCGCTGGTGCTGAATTCATCGATACCCCATAACCCGGCTTGTTTCGTGACGTCGGTAAAGGTGCCGTTCCCATTGTTGTGGAAGAGATGATTTTGTCCGTATGCGGTCACAAACAGATCGTCATGGCCGTCGTTGTCATAGTCCGCGACCGCGACTCCCATGCCGTACATGGGGACTGCCAGGCCGGCTTTCCGGGTAACATCGGTAAATGTGCCATCACGGTTGTTATGGTACAGAGCGGATGTGGTGATGCGACCTGGGTGGCCGGGCCAGTTCATCCCATTGACCAGGAAAATGTCCTGCCAGCCATCGTTGTCATAGTCGATAAAGCCGACGCCCGGCCCCAGCGTCTCCGGCAAATATTTTTTCCCGAAAGCGCCGTTGTTGTGGACGAAACGAATACCGGCGGCGCGGGTGATGTCTTCAAAGCGAATATGCTCTCCGGAATCGGATGGAGCGTTCCCTGGTGATGTTGCCAACGTGTGTGTCGCAGTGGATGAACTTTCCGAACCTGAGAAATCTCCCATTGCTGAGTCTGCAATCGAACTTGGCAGAGAACCAAGGAAGGATGCCGCAAGCGCAGCTCCGGAAAGCTTGAGGAATGTGCGTCGATGCGGTCCCTGAGTTTCTTCCATCAAGCCGGAACTAGCAGATTTTCTACCCTTCAATTTCCACCTCTGTGCAGGACGGACGAGCCGGAAGCGCGACTCGAACGAGCGTCCGCGGTTGTTGCAACATGCTTGCTGGAGGGATTCTCAATCGGCAGAGGAACCGAAATATGTTCGTGAATGGGTTGCCTCTCCCGGTTATCGTCCGGATGTTTCTCCAGATACGGGCCGGTCAACGCCTGCGACGACTCATCCGCCTTGAAGCGCAGATAACGCACCTCATACTGGTGTGCCATGCCTGGATTGCCCATTCCGGTTTCACACAGCATCAGGTTGTAATTGGCTTCCAGATCCTCCGGGTCGATGGCCAGTGCCTGTTGGAACTGAGCCTGCGCCGCTGCATATTTGTGTTGCAGAAAAAGAACGCGGCCTAGATCGTTCCGGACCACGCGGTCGTATGGATACTGCGCCAGGACCTGGCGAAGCTGTGCGATGGCGCCGTCGTAGTCGCCCGTCTGCCGAAGCACGCGTGCATAGAAGTAATGGGTCCGCGCCAAGCGCGGAGAAAGCTGCAATGCCTTGTCGAGCACGACGCGCGCACCCGTCATATCGCCTACCAGCACGCGCTCTCTGCCGATGTTGACCCACCCGTCGGGGTTGGTGGGGTCCACTTGCGTTACGCGTTCAAAGGCCGCTTCCGCTCCCTTTAGATCTCCCTGCAGCAGCAACCCGATGCCGTAGTCGTTCCAGCGCTGCCAGTCCGCTTTGTTGAGCGCTACCTGGGATTTAGGGATGGGCGCGTTCGCAGGCAATACGGTCAGATCCGCATTTGCGCTGGCCATCACGACGATAGGAGGATCTGGAATGGCTTTGATCTTTCCCGACACATCGCTGGTATTTCCGGTGAAGACCATGCGCCGGTCGTCGTAGGAAGGCGTCACGTCGTGCGGGCCTGTACTTTCAGACACTCCGGCGAATGAAAAGTGAGTGTTGAACCAGGAGAATTTGCGGTAATTCAGCTTGGCTTGCAGATGAATTTTGCCGCGCGCATCTTTGGGAATTTGCAGCCGAAAATGGACCGTATCGGCGGCGCCGGGAGGTATCAAGTGCGCATAAATGGTGGCCCTCGCCGCCCAGGCATTTCGCTTGTCGATCGGATTGCCATGCGCATCGATCGCCCACGAGCGATAAAAGTGCGCTCCCGGCTCGACCGGTCCATGACCGTTGTTCTCCACCATGCCGCTCCAGAAAAGCACATGGCCGGCATCGTCGGTGGCCTTCAGTTCCAGCCAGCAATCGAACGCGTCCACAGTTCCGCCGGGGAAGAAATGTCCCACAGCGAGAGTACGGACGACCACATCGACGCGCACCGTATCTCCGGCGCGAACTACTCCCTGGACACGGTTGAGCGGCGCAGTTACCGGTGTCGCTGGTGGACCGCCAGCAGCGCCGGCCGGCAATTTCATCTCCGATTCTTCCCCAACCGCGAAGGTAGTCGCCAGTTGAGGCGCGGTGTATGCCACTTTGTTGTTGGCCAGGTCATTGGTTGCCGTTTCGGGAGAGATGGCGAAGATGTCCACCCGGACTTTCTTATCCTTCAGAAAGCTCTCGGTGTCCTTGAGCTGCACTTGATCCTTGTTCTCAAAGGGAAGCGCCGTATTGGCCGCGATGAAGCGATGCGAGTGGACCATCCCGTTCACGTTGCCGGCGTCATTG
>JAJZDO010000698.1 GCA_021805955.1 Acidobacteriota bacterium | reverse complement strand
ACCATAATGAGGGCACTAACGGCAAAACCGATCATACGCTTCCACAACACACGACGATGTTACATCAGCCAGTGCGAAGCACTCAAATGCAACCGGCGGCCAGTTCGTTAGGCATATAATTTAAAAGCCATATGTCTGAACTGTTTCAGATTTGCGCCCCGCTACCTGAAAGTCAGATATGCGCCCCCGGGCGCCATGCCGCCACTGCGGTCTTCTGGCTTCAGGGGATAACGCTGGCGTGGATGCTGGTGGAAACCGCAGTTTCGCTTTACGCCGCTGTTGAAGCTCGCAGTCCAGCCATGCTCGCCTTCGGCTCCGACAGCATTGTTGAGTTGTTCTCTGCAAGTGCCGTGCTCTTGCAGTTCGTGCCGCGAGTCTCGATTTCGGAACGGATTGCTGGCCGCACTGCTGGGATACTCCTCTTTCTGCTTGCAATGGTCGTATTGCTGATTGCATCTCTATCGCTGGCCCTGCATCTACGACCTGAGACCAGTCGGGCAGGAATCGGTATCACCATCGCCGCCCTCTTCGCTATGCCGATCCTGGCTGGACTGAAGCGCCGGGAGGCGCGGCGAAGAAACAACTCTGCCTTGGCAGCGGATGCGGCGCAATCCGATACATGTGCATATTTGGCATTTATTGCCTTGGTTGGGCTGTCATTGAACGCAATCTTTCATTTCGTATGGTTCGATTCCATGGCGGCATTGGCCGCCATCCCATTCTTGCTCAAAGAGGGCCAAGCAGCTTGGCGGGGAGATCCTTGCGGTTGCTGCTTATGATTTCCTATCTCTTAAATAACTAATTCCGAATAAAACAACTGAAAGAGCACGGTGGCGCTTCGCGCGCCTTTTCCCACTTCGTGCCGCTTCGGTGGACGGCCCAGCGCATAAAGCCGCGCTGAACGGGCCTTGCTGCGTCCGTTCGGGCCAGCGCCGTCTGCGCGCCAAACGATGGTGCGTGTTTGGCACTTGCCGCGCCCACCCTCCAGCCTCCCACCTCCGCTGCCCTTGTTCTGCCTTGGTGTCCGTTTGTCCGGGTTTGTCCGCTGCGCTTTGTGAAGGACAAACCACTCCCAAACGGGACACCAAGGAAGGGCAAAAACAATGGAATATCCAAGCAACAACAACCACAGCAGCAACGGCACAGGCACGTCGCGCAATGAAAACGCGACGCAGAAACTCATCCGCGAAAACGTGGACTTCCTCATCGAGCAGGTTGAGGCGGGACAGAGCGACGCACTCACGGCCTATCTGACGGCGATGAGCCACTTTCACAACTACAGCTTCGGCAACATCCTCCAAATCGCACGGCAGAAGCCAGAAGCAACCCACGTTGCCGAACTGTATGCGTGGAACCAGCTTGGCCGCAGAGTGAAGAAGGGCGAGAAAGGCATTCAGATTCTCGCGCCCATGATCGGCGTCAAGCGCAAGAAGGATGCCGAGGCAGAGCAGAACATCACAAAACAAAACGTGCCTGTCTTAGTTGGCTTTCGCGCCGTGTACGTCTTCGATGTTTCGCAGACCGAAGGCAAGGAGCTTCCCGGCATGGACGGTGTAAAGGGCGAAGTCGGAGAACACCGCGACCGCTTGACTGACTTCATCACCGCTCAGGGCATCGAGTTGGAGTTCAACGAGCACATCGCGCCAGCAATGGGCATGAGCTACGGCGGCAAAATTGTTCTGCTGCCGGGCCAGTCGAAGGCCGAGGAATTTTCAACCCTTGTGCATGAACTGGCGCACGAGATGTTGCACAAGGCCGACCGCCGAACCACCACGACCAAAGTTGTCCGCGAAACCGAGGCCGAGGCCATCGCGTTTGTGGTGGGCAAGGCTGTTGGGCTACAGACGGGAACCGCATCCGCCGATTACATCCAGCTTTACCACGGCAACGCATCCTTGCTGGCGGAAAGCCTTGAAGTCATTCAGAAAGCCTCCGCCGTCATTCTGGCGGCACTGGAGACGAAGCCGGAAATCCAGGAGCAGGAACCGCAAGATGCAATGGCAGCCGCCAGTTAGTCCACCGCAACCAATGGGCGGACGGCATCGGCTGTCCGCTCTCTCTATCCACGCACGTTCACCCATAGGAGAAGCGCATCATGTCTACCTCAATCGCAAACACCGAATATCGCAACCTTCCACTTGCCGTACTGAGTGAATCGAAGACCAACCCGCGCCGCATCTTCGAGGACGCGGCCCTCAAGGAACTGGCCGACAGCATCCGCAGTCAAGGCGTTCTCTCGCCTTTGCTTGTGCGGCCTTTGAATGAACACAGCTTCGAGATCGTTGCCGGAGCACGGCGTTACCGCGCCGCGCAAATGGCCGAGTCTGAAACCATTCCCGTCCGCATCGTGAACCTCACAGATGCGGAAGCACTGGAGGCACAGTTGATTGAAAATCTTCAGCGGCGGGACGTGCATCCACTGGAGGAAGCGCAAGGCTTTCGTGCCTTGCTCAATCTTGACGAACCAAAATACTCCATCGAGCAGATCGCGGCGAAGACGGGAAAATCGCCCGCGTATTGCGCCCAGCGCCTCAGGCTGACGGAACTCTCTCCGGCAGTGGTCGAGGCTTTCTATAAAGACGAAATCGGCGTCGGACACGCCCTGCTACTGGCAAAACTCCAGCCAGCCGAGCAGGAGCAGGCACTCGCCGCTTGCTTCCGCGAGGATTGGGGAGGCGGCAGCAAGAACAAACGCATCTTGCTACCCGTCCGCAATCTCCAGCAGTGGATCGAACACAACATCCTGCTCATCTTGAAAGACGCGCCATTCTCAAAAAGTGACGCGACCCTCAACCCGCAAGCTGGCACTTGTTTGGATTGCCCCAAACGGACGGGACACAATAAGTTGCTATTCGCGGACGTTCAGCAGGACGCTTGCACCGACCCCGCTTGCTACCAGACCAAAGTGGACGCACACGTTGCGAAGACCCTCGCAGCCAAGCCGAAGCTGGTACAAATCTCCGTTGCCTACGGCCAACCAGCCGAAGGGAGCGCAGCTATCCCGCGCAACAAGTACATCGAGATCAAGCAGGAGAAACCACAGAACAACAAGCAGCGCGACTGGCCGGAGTACAAGACCTGCAAATCGACGACCGAGGCCATCATCACGGAAGGCACAGAGAAAGGCGAACTCCGCAAAATCTGTGCCGATGCGAACTGCCCGGTTCACCACCCCAAAAAGCAGAAGCCAACTGCCGATGCCAATGGGAAGGCCGAGCAGGAGAAGCAGCGCCGCGAGGAAGCACTGGCCCAGGCAACGGGCTTGCGCGTCCTGAATGCCATCGTCGCCGCCGTTCCAGTGCGACTGATGAAACGCGACCTACTTTTTATCGTGGAGCGGGTTGCAACCATGCTGGACGAACGTCGGCTGGAGGTTGTCGCCCGGAATCGCGGCATCAAAAAGGCAAAGGACAGCGACTCGATTCCGAAGCTGCTATCTGCCTACATTCGCAAAGCGGAGGAAGGCGAACTCGGACG
>JAJZDO010000156.1 GCA_021805955.1 Acidobacteriota bacterium | reverse complement strand
ACCAGCGTGACAGTCGCGCCTTTGCGCGCGGATGCAATGGCGGTGCGCACCGTCGCCGGGCTACCCACAGCTTCCAGCACAACGTCGGCGCCGTGGCCGCCGGTGAAGGCGCGGACCTGTTCGGCAATCTTCTCACTCATGGTCGCCGCGTCGACGTGCAGCACTTCCTCCGCGCCAAGTTTTTTCGCCAGCTCCAGCCGTCCGCGGTCTATGTCCGTCACGAGAATTTTCTCGCAGCCCGCCACGCGCAGCGATTGCAGAATCAATAAGCCGATCATGCCAGCACCCACGACCAAAGCCGAACTTCCCTGCTCCGGCGCGGCGAGATGCACGGCGTGCAAGGCGACCGAAACGGCCTCGATCATCGCGGCCTCGGCAAAACCGAGCGCGTCGGGAAGCCGGTAGACGATGCGCGCCGGGACCACGACGTACTCCGCGAAGGCGCCGTTGCGGCGATAGTCTCCGCAGGAAACACCCAGCACCTCGCGATGGTCGCATAGATTGATTGCGCCGGTTTTGCAGAACCGGCAGGTCCCGCAGGAGATGGTCGAATCGAACGTGACGCGTTCGCCGATCGCGTAGATCAGGACATCCGTACCCACGGCAGCGATGACGCCCGCAGCCTCATGGCCCATTACCAGCGGCGGAATGCGGCGGCCGGTCGAGCCATCATACCCGTGCACATCGCTGCCGCAGATGCCGCAAGCCGCGACGCGGATCAGCACTTCATCCGGCGCGAGTGCGGGCACCGGCAGATCCACCAGTTGGAGCTTCCGGTATTCGGTCAATTGCAAAGCTTGCATGGTTTTCACCAACCCAGCCATGGTAAACGATGGCGGAGAGGAATCGAAATCGCCGCGCTCGAAATTTTTCCGCGCGCATCCCATGCCGTGCTTCCGCCGTGCGAATCTAAGCAGAAAGACGTTCGAGCCTGCATCTGCGACAATCAATTCTTCATGCCGACACACCCCGCACAAATCGCCGTCTGGATTTCAACTTGGATTTTGTGCGTGCTGGTGTTCGTCCTGATTCTCTGGCGTCCGCGCCGCGTTCCCGAATATGTCTGGGCGGTCGCCGGCGCGATTCTGCTGGTCGTTTTTCGCCTGCTGCCTCTCGGTCAGGCGTGGACCGCTGTGCGCGCCGGCACCAACGTCTATTTGTTTCTGGCCGGGATGATGCTGCTGGCGGAACTGGCCCGGCAACATGGCGTTTTCGATTGGCTGGCGGAACTGGCCATGGAACACGCGCGCGGCTCGCAGATGCGCCTGTTTGTGCTGGTCTACGGCATTGGCATCGTCGTCACGTCGCTGCTTTCCAACGACGCCACCGCTGTCCTGCTGACGCCCGCCGTACTGGCCGTCGTTCGCCGCACGAAAACCTCGCCACTTCCGTATCTGTTCGCCTGCGCATTGATCGCCAACGCGGCCAGCTTCGTTCTGCCCATTTCGAATCCGGCGAACCTGGTTGTGTTTGATGGCCAGTTGCCCGCTTTGGGAGAATGGCTGCGGATATTTCTGCTCCCGGCGACAGCCGCGATTGGAATGACATTTCTGTTGCTCTGGTGGCATAGCCGCAAAGACCTGAGACCGCCGATGCAAGATGGAGTTCGACCGGCTTCACTCAATCCAATGGGACGGCGCGCGGGCCTGGGAATTCTATTGGCCGCGGGCGCGTTGCTGGCCACCTCCGCGCTGGGAGGACCGGTCGGCCCCGCGGCGTTTGTTGCCGGGATCCTCGCGATGCTCTTTGTGGCCGGCAAACAGGGTCGCGTGATGACGGCGGCCCTGCGGCACATGTCCTGGAGTGTGATTCCGCTGGTGGCGGGTCTGTTTGTCATGGTGGCGGCATTGCGCGGAGTTGGAGCGCTGGCGATTTCCGCCTACGCGTTGAAGACCGCCGCTGCGTGGCCGCCCCTCGCAGGCCTGAGCGCGGTTGCGTTTGGCTTCGGCATTGCCGCCAACGCCATCAACAATCTGCCCATGGGCCTGATCGGCGCGGCGGCGATCCAGGCTGCGCACGGCACGCGAGTGATGCACGCCGCAGTTTTACTTGGCATCAACCTGGGCCCGAATCTTTCCGTAACTGGATCGCTGGCTACCATCTTGTGGCTGATCGCGCTGCGACGCGAAAAGATCGAGGTGAGCGCCTGGCATTTCCTGCGCGTCGGCGTGCTGGTCATGCCGCCAACGCTTTTGATCGCCGTGCTGGCACTGGTTCTGATCTACCATTGACCGCAAAAACACGCCGGGGTAGCACGGCGCGCAGCGATATCTGCCGCGCATGCCTTCATCAATGCAGCCAGGCAATCACCGCTTGCCGTCCACATAGACCGCGGCGGGGGCTGCCAATTTCACGCTGGAGAGCTTCGACTGTACGCTGATTTTTTGCCAACCCGGCTTGGGGATCGCCAAGGTCAGCAAATACTGCCGGCTCAGGGCCTGATATAGCATCCCCACAAAGTCATTGAAAATCGCCGGGCTTTCGTCGTTCAACGCATAGAACTGGCCGCCGGTTTGCCTCGCTACTCCCTGCATGTGAAGTTCACCTCCCAAGGGCTCCGCATCATGCGTCGGGACATACACGGAATAGACAATCAATCCGGACTTTTGCGCGTCTTGAATCGCGGAGTCCACAAATGGGTCGTCAATAACACCGGGACTGTTATATGGATCTGATCCGTCGCTCAGCATGACAATCACTCGGCTCGAAGCCGGTTGTTGCGAAGGCCAGTGTTTGGCCAGGTCCGACAAACAAAAATACGGACTGCCGGTGGGATTGGGAATTATCGCGTACAACGATTTCGCCGTCTGCGCGTGATCTGTCGTCAGGGGCCCTACCATGACGGACTTACCGTTCTCCATATACGCGACGCCCACAGCGGCCGACGGTGGAAGCGCTTCAACAAATTTTGCCAACGAAGGAATCCTCCGGTCCAGATAGGAGCGCGATTTTGAATCGAAAAGAAAAATAAGCTGCATGCCGGGATCGGATCCGTTCACCAGCCTCCAGTTCACAATGTCCGCCGGCCGTTTGTCCAATTTCACGACAATATCGTTCTGCCGCACAAGGGGAGCCGCGTGAACACCCGGCTTGACCGTGACAACCACTTGCGATTGTCCGGCAGATTTTTCGGTCTGCCCCATCGCGAGGGGCACAAATCCAGCACTCACCCCGATCGTTGCCGCTATGAAAACCGAACTGACTACCCGCTTTCCTATCATCGTTCCTCCATTGGATTCTGCCGTTGTATATGCTCCGCGAATCATCCCGCCTGGCCCACGGTCGGGGCGCTGTGACGTGAATTTCGATTCTCGCATGAGCGATTGGCGTTGCATCGCCCTTCCCCTCATGCGTGCATCGAAGCGATCACTCATTCTTGTCCACATAGATCTCCTTGGGAGCGGCCAGTTGTACATCTGGAATTTTGGCCTTGACGCTCACTTGCTGCCAGCCCGTACGGCCAGCCGCCACAGTCAACAAATACTGGTGGTTCAGGGACTCCTTGAACTGTTTCAAATACGGGGTAAACGAGATGGGACTCATCAAGGCCATGCTGTAGAATTCGCCACCGGTTTCGTTCGCGACTCGCAAAAGATAACTCTGGCCAATCAGGGTACTGAAGCTGTTCGGGCCACCCGCGTCCCGATTGCGAAAGTAGATGGAATACACAAGCAGTCCCGCTTTTTGAGCGTCTTGAATCGCGGCGGCAACGTAAGGGTCCTGCATATCCATCGACCTGTAATATGGGTCTTCTCCGTTGGTCACCATAAAAACCACGCGTCGAGTTTTTCGCGGAGAATGCCAATAATTCTTGGCCAGGTCCGATAGGCAAAAATAGGGACTGCCGCTGATGCCCGGGATTTCATTGGTCATGCGCAGGGATTTCGCCGCCAGCGCGTGGTCGGTGGTCAGGGTCTGCGCCATTACAGCCCTGCCGTTGTCCATGTATGCAACCGCTACGGCGGTGGACGGGGGCAACACGTCAATGAATTTCTTCAAATCTGGAATCTGCAGACTCCAATACGACCGCACGCCTTCGTCGATAAAAAATATAAGCTGCAGATTGGCATCCGGGCCCTTGAGCGGCTTCCAGCCCACCGTGTCCGCGGGACGATTGTTCAATCTCACGGCAATATCGCTCTGCTGAACGGGCTGAACCGGACGCGACTTCTTGGCTCTCACGGTTACAACCAATTGCGCCTGTCCCGTGGGATTCTCAATCTGACTCACGGCCTGTGAGGCAAATCCCGCGCCCACGCAGATGATTGCCGCCACGAGGATGGAACTAGCAATCCGATTCCTCATCGTCGTTCCTCCATTCATTCAACTCTGCCGCGCTTCCCCATGTTCGTCCAACAATCGATCACTTGTTTTTGGCGATATAGATTGTCCTGGCGGCAACGAGTTTTACACCCGGAACCTTCGACTTCACGCTGACGTTGAGCCAACCAGAATCGGGGGTCGTGAGGGTCAGCAAATACTGATTGTCCAGCGATCGACGAAACTGATCTAAGAATGGCTCGAACGACACTGGACTGCCCAACCCCAATTGGTAGAAATCACCGCCGGTCGCGGTCGCTACTTGCAGCAGGTAATTTTGGCCAATCACAATGCCTGCGTAGCCCTGATTCATTCGACCGTTTTCCCCGAAATAAAGGGTATACACGAGAAGTCCGGCCTTTTGGGTGTCTTGAATCGCGTCGCGCAGGTACGGATCTTGGAGGTCGTGGTGCGGGTAATACGGATCTTCTCCGTTGGTCACCATAAAGGCGACGCGGCGCGAACTCGGCTCCTTGGAAGGCCAATGCTTGGCCAACTGCGACAGACAGAAATAGGGACTACCGCTGATGCCTGGGATCGCGAGTGTCACACGTAAGGATTTCGCCGCCAGCACGTGGTCCGTCGTCATGGGTCGTGCCATCACGTAATTTCCATATTGCATATAGGCAATCCCCACAGCAGCCGAGGGCGGAAGGGCCTCGATGAATTTTCTCAGCGCGGGAATTTGCTGCGTCAGATACATGCGCGAGGAATCGTCGAACATAAGTACAAGTTGCAAATCGTCATTGGATCCGGTGAAGAGCGCCCAACCCACAATGTTGGCCGGACGATTCTTCACTTTCACTGCTATATCGCTTTGCGAGAGAGGCTGAGCTAAACGCGATTTGTTTCCATTCGCGGTAACAACCAACTGCGCCTGTCCAGCGGAATTCTGGCTCTGCCCCCAGACAGACGAGACAAATCCCGCGCCCATCCACACCATCGTCGCTACGAGCACGGCACGCGCACAGCGTTTCGTCGCCATACATCCTCCCTGGACCACTGCATGTCCAGTATGCTCCGCAAACATCCCATCTGTTCGCGGCGCGTGGGGTTCCGCGCTGGTGATTAGACGTATGCGCAAGCAACTTAGGCTACTGCTTTTTGTCAACACGCGGCAATCTGTGTCGACAGCACAGGAAATTCCGGGCCATTTGGTTGGCCGCTTCGATCTCCAGGCATTTCCGGCGGGCGACTCTACGGAGCGACGGAGGGCTCTCGGGCAGCATAGCGCACCTGGTGCCACCGCCATGCATCCGAGATAATGTCATCCAATCCGGAACAACGCGGGCGCCAGCCGAGTTCGCGGGCAATCTTTTCGGAACTGGCAACCAGAATGGCTGGGTCCCCCGCGCGTCGCGGACACTCTTCCACTGGGATGGGATGTCCGGTCACGCGACGGGCGGCCGCAACGATGTCGCGCACAGAAAAACCCTGACCGTTACCGAGGTTGTAAATCATGCGCTCTCGATCTTCCAGCGCCGCCAGCGCCAGCAAATGGGCCTCGGCCAGATCGCGCACGTGAATATAGTCGCGGATGCAGGTGCCATCCGGAGTGGCGTAGTCGCTTCCGTAGATGCGAATGCTCTTTCTCCGCCCCAACGCCACATCGAGCACCAGCGGGATCAGGTGGGATTCCGGTTCGTGCGCCTCGCCGCGTCCGGCAATGGCGCCGGCAACATTGAAGTAGCGAAGGCTGGCATAGCGGAGCCCATGAATCCGATGCAGCCAGGAAAGCATCTGCTCCACCAGCAGCTTGGATTCGCCGTAGGGATTTGTGGGGCGCAGCGCTGCTTCTTCCACAATCGGCGTCGTTTCCGGCTCGCCATAGACGGCCGCCGTCGAGGAGAAAACCAGCTTTTTGATGCCGGTGGCCAACATTGCTTGAAAAAGAACTAACGTGGATGCGCTATTATTGCTAAAATATAGTTCAGGAAACTGCATACTTTCACCGGCTTCAATGAGCCCGGCAAAATGCAGGACAGCATCGATTGGATGACTTCGGAGGACGGCCTCCAGTTTCTTCCGGTCGCCGACTTCCCCTTCGACAAAGGCCGAACCTGCCGGGACCGAGGGACGTTGGGAATGGGAAAGATTGTCATAGACCACGACACGATGCCCCGCTTCCATAAGCAAGTGAGCGACAGTGCCCCCGATATACCCGGCACCGCCAGTAATGAGTGCGTTCAATTCGATCATCTCCTTTGGGGTCAATGATGTTGCCCGGCCAGCGTCTGTCAGGCTGGAAAGTTGGTTATTTGGGATGGCTGGTGATTGAGGTTGGAAGCCCGTTCGCTCCAGCGTTCGATCTCCTCAGCGGAAACGATCGGCTCGATCCTGGTACTTGATAATAGGCCGTACGGGCAAGTTTGCATATTTCGACGTTTTGGCGGGCCCCCAGTGGTTAATCTAACGATACCCGGCTCAGACAGATATGCGAAATTTCATTTGAAAATTTGTAAATTGTGGCATACTCATTGGCAAACATAGCCAATCTGCCGGGAGCCAGACGGCCCAGTTGTCGGCCACGAAAGTTGGGCGATAAGCAGGCTGAGGTGCGAAAACATTGCACTTTGACCGCCGGACAACTGTACTCGTTTGGAAATGGTCGCATCCTAAAACTATAACTGCTGGAATTGTTGACGGAGATTTCACCCGATTTTGAAGTTCTTTTTTTCTCTGCCTCGGTGAACGAAGTATTCGCTAGCATGTTTCGATTCGGAGCCGGCAATTTTGAATTTGCCTGGACCAGCCAACCGGTTGTACCGGCCCGAGAAGCGACATTGAACCGCACTCTGATTTATGCGGAAGTTTGAGCGTGTTGAGGTAAAAGCGGTATGACAAGTTTTGCAACAAGAGAACATCGAGAACCTTCAGTTCGGCCCGATACCGGACTCCCCCCCCGCCGACCGAGAGATCGGGAGCGCGGCAACCCCTCCACTCGACCCGTAGCTACATTCGGGCTGCTACCGGAACCCGAGGGAAGAAACAAGTCTTTTGTGGTTAGTTTGATCGTCAACGCATCGGCGATTGCGCTGGTACTACTTCTCTCGATTTTTATGGTGCATAAGGTAGTGGAGAAACCTGTGATCGAGACCGACCTGCTGCTTCCTATCACCCCAGTGAAGTCAGTGCGACCGGTGATTCATACGCGCGTCCCGATTGTTCCGCCAACGCCGGATCTCCTGAATCGGATTGCGCCAAAAATCACCTACAACCGACCGACACCGGAAGAACAGCCGCGGATGGCGCGCGTGCGTTTGAACAACATGAACGCCCCCGTCCTGCCGCCCTACCGGCCAGACTCCGTTGCCCTGCCGCCGCAGCCGAAGGTCGGTTTGTTCCATACCAACATTCCCACCGCGGTCGCCAACAATATGGGGCAGACCTCCACCAAGACAGGCGGATTCGGCGATCCTCAGGGTGTGCATCCCAATCCGGGCGCGAACCGGCCCGCCACCATCGCGGCGTACGGCAGCTTTTCCAGCGCGATCGGGGATGCTTCCGGCTCCGGTTCCGCTCGTAAGGGGAAGGTCGGCGGCGTGGACTTCGGCTCCGGTTACGCCCACGGTGTTCCGGGCGGCACAGGACATGGAAAAGTCGCGGCTGTCGGGTTCTCCGACGGAGTAGCTGGCGGCACCGGAAATGGTCCCCGCGGAACCGTCAAATCGGGCGCATTCCAGTCGAATGTCAATGCAGCCGCGCCCAAGATGATGATCGCCAGCACCAACAATGTCACCACGGTGGAGGTCATTTCTCACCCCAAGCCGGAGTACACTCCGGAAGCCAAAGAGCTGAAGATCCAAGGGGATGTCGTCCTGGAAGTCCGCTTCTCCGCAGACGGACGGTGCCATGTCATTCGCGTCGTGCGTGGGCTAGGGCATGGGCTGGACGAGCAGGCGATTCGAGTGGCGGAAGAGACTCAATTCAAACCCGCAACTCGCGATGGCAAGCCCGTCGACATTACCACATATTATCGGATCGATTTCCAGCTTGCGTAATTCTGCGCCACTGTGTTGAAACTTACGTAACATAGGGAATTACCATAGTGAGCTTTTTCAAATTGAACCTGAAATGTTCCCGTATGATTGGATCGGCTTCCAGCTTGCGTAATAGTGGACTCATCCACCTAAACTTAAGTAACCCAAGGAACACAATGATGCGATTTTCAAAACTTATCCCTCCAAGTTCACTCAACAGAGGATTGGCCCTCCTGCTGCTGGTGTCTGTTACTCTCCCTGCCTCGGCCCGGCACAAAAAAAATGTCCAGCAATCGGGCAAACTGACTCCCGAAATGATCCGCCTCATCGACCAGGCGTCCGGACACGAGAAGGGCGTCCTGATGGCGCTGCAGCAGCGCACGCCTGTGGTCGAAACCTACATTCAGGACTACAAGCCCGACACTCAATTGAGCGCCGTGCCTACAGATGATCATTATTTCCTTGGACGCGTGGATTTTGGCAAGGTAATCGAAGACAATCGCTACCAGGAAGCGGGCAGCAAGAAGGCTGCCTATAAAGGCTCGGTCATGTTCGTCAATGGACTGACCAAGGCTTTCAAAATCGAATACGTCGCCCAGGGCTTTGTGCAAATGCTCCTGCTCGACGCCAACCACTTCGATCGCCAGCACTACGACTTCCGGTTCGTTCGCCGCGAATTTCTGGGAGATGTTCGTACCTACCTGTTCGATGTGTCGCCGAAGTCGGGATCGGGAACGGGCCGCTTCATTGGCCGCGTCTGGATTGAGGATACTGGCGGCAACATCGTCCGCTTCAGCGGCACATATACCAGCAGAAACGGCCGCGAGATCTACTATCACTTCGACAGCTGGCGCACCAATGTTCAGCCCGGTCTCTGGCTGCCCACCGCCGTCTACGCGGAAGAGCACGGCCCTGGGATCGTTGCGGACCAGGCCGGTTTCTTTCGCGCCCAAACTTGGATCTGGGGCTACTCGCTGCGCCAGCCCGCTTCTACCAGCGACAACGCGACGGTCAAGATTGATGCTGTGACCGATCAAAGCGAGAGCGCGCAGGATGTGAGTCCTCTGCAGGCCTCCCGCATGTGGTCTGAGCAGGCGGAACAGAACATCCTCGACCGCCTGTTTCAAGCAGGACTTTTGGCGGGCCCCAGCAGCTTTGACAAGGTACTGGAGCAGGTCACAAACAACCTGATCGTCACCAACAACATCACCTTGGCCGAGCCCGTCCATTGCCGCGTTCTGCTCACCACTCCGCTGGAGTCGCTGACGATCGGCAATACGATCGTCCTCAGCAAAGGTCTGATCGACACCCTTCCCTACGAAGAGGACTTGGCCTCGGTCCTGGCATTCCAACTGGCCCACCTGCAGCTGGGCCATAAAATCGATACTGAATTCGCCTTCCCGGATAATTTGATGTTCGCCGATCAGGCGACCATCCGCAGGGTACCGCTGCACCACAGCGATGCGGAAAATCAGGCTGCCGCGAAGCAGGCGCTTGCAATCTTGGAAAACTCCCCCTATAAAGAGAAGCTTGCCAACGCCGGCCTCTACTACAAAATGCTGTTGTCTCGCGCCAAGTCCTTACCCAGCTTGGTGCAGCCGCAGCTTGGCGATTCTCTCTTCACCAGCACCACCAACGATCAAGTCTGGATGAGCGCGCTGGTCTTCAGAGCGCCGAAACTCGACATGGGCAACGTCCGGCAGATTGCGGCCCTACCGTTGGGAAGCCATCTCCGCGTAGATTCCTGGAACGATACGGTCGAGCAGCTCAACTCGAGGCCTGTAGCAGTGCTCAGTCCAAGCGATAAAATGCCGTTTGAGTTGACGCCTGTGTTCTTCCGGTTGCGCCCCTACGGCCAAGCAGCACCAATTCCAGTATCGACTGGAGCAGCCTCCCCGGGCGATAGTACATCTAAACAGTGAAGTCGATTACAATCTAGAGGCAGAGGTCAAAAAAGGCATCCTGCCTCCAGATATTTAAGATAAGTTTTAGGGGGAGGATTTACGGTGGGAAAAAAGTCTTTTGTTGGGCTACTCTTCTTACTTTGCCCGATCTTCCTGCACGCGCAGGCTCTACAACCTGTCACGCCAAAACTCGCGACCATCACTGCGGGAGGATATTTCTCCTACGGACAGACAGATTACGGCCAACGGCATGCATTCGGACCCGGTGCGTATGCGGACTTCAACTATCGTATCTGGCGCAACATCGGCGTCGGCATCGAGGGTGAAATGCGCTTCCTGAATTTCCTTACAAATTCAAGCTCCGGAGCTGGTATCGAGGAGCAGAACTTCCTGGGCGGTCCGCGCGCTACCTACCAGATTGGGCGTCGCTGGTTCCCGTATGGCAAGTTCCTCTTCGGGGGAAGCCGCTTCCATTACCCCAACTTCATCTCCAACCAGATTTTTACCTATACCACGTTCGCAGGCGGCGGCGGTCTCGATTACCAACTGACTGATCGCATCACCGTTCGCCCGGTTGATTTTGAGTATCAACATTGGGACTTCCCGCCTACAGGGCTAACCCCCTGGGTCTATTCGGCTGGTGTGTCCTACCGACTGTTCTAGAAGTGTTCCCCCCGCTGTTTACACTCCCATCCGGGCCCTGGCGCAACCCAGGGCCCTTTTTTATGGTCATCGCTGCATCACTCAGCTCTGTGTCATGATTCCCGCGAATGCTCTACGATAAGAGCTTGGCCCTCCATCCTATGAATGCTTCCAGTCCCTTGACTCGCGTCCGGTTCGCTCCTTCGCCAACTGGATTTCTGCATGTGGGCGGCGCCCGCACTGCCTTGTTCAGTTGGCTTTTTGCGCGTCATGCCGGAGGCGCTTTCGTCCTTCGCATCGAGGACACCGATTTTGAACGATCCTCCGCCGACATGGTTACCGGCATTCTGGAGGGCCTGCGCTGGCTGGGCATGGATTGGGATGAAGGTCCCTTCTATCAATCCCAGCGCCTCGATCTTTATACGCACGCTGCCGCAACGCTGCTCGAAAGCGGCCATGCCTACCATTGCTTTTGCACCCGCGAAGAGCTGGAACTGCGACGCGCCTCCGCGACGGAAGCCGGCACCGTGCCTCGCTACG
This sequence comes from Acidobacteriota bacterium, assembly GCA_021805955.1. The sequence goes on along the minus strand of JAJZDO010000156.1, from coordinate 171 downwards.
ACGGCCGTTGCCGCGGCATTTCGCAGGCGGAAGCGGCACGGCGTCTTGAGCAGGGCGAGCGCGCTGTTGTCCGCTTCGTGGTTCCCCGCGAAGGCGCCACTACATTTCAAGATGCCGTGTTTGGACCGATGGAATTTGCCAATGCGGAGCTGGAAGATTTCGTCATGCTAC
>JAJZDO010001006.1 GCA_021805955.1 Acidobacteriota bacterium | reverse complement strand
TTCCGGAAGGCTTTGCGAATCTCTTCCGACGACGCGCTTTTTTTGATGCCAAGGATGCCGTAATAGTCCTTGTTTTGTGTCGTAGGCATAGATCCTTTCCCTGTACTAATTATGACAGGAAGTGACTCAATTTTGTTATCGGCGGAATTGGGCAGACAGTGAGAGGCGTGGAGATGAATCGACCCGAAGCGCGGTTTGCGCTCCGGGTCGAAGAGTATGGGACGGTAGGAGCAGCTCGATCAATTGCCTCCGCTGCTGCCGCCGCCATCGCCACCCTCGGGTGTTTCCGGCGTCTCGATCTGAGCGATTTTCGTGGCGTAAAGCTGGAAGGTTCCCGGGCTGGTCTGAAGGAGATAGCCATGCACTTCGATGCTGGCGCCCGTTGCCAGAGCGGCGAAGCTGCTTTGCGTCAATCCATTTCCATACTCGGTAACGGAACTGGTGGAGACGTTCAGTGTGACCATCTGGCCGTAGGTTGTGAGGAATGACGGCACGCTGATGCCAATGGTGAAGTTCAGATTGGGCGCAGTGCCAGTGACAGCGGTGTTCAGGGTGGCGGGAATGCTCTCAGCCGCGAGCATGATTTGCGTAGCTGCAATGACGGGAGTGCTGGTGGTTCCGGACAGGCTGCCGCTGACGATCACCGATTCTCCGGGGAAGAGATCGGCGATGCCGAAAGAGGAAGCGGTCAGACCGGCGTTGAGAGCATCTTCCGGAAGCGCAAACGACGTGGTGGAAGCGAGGTTGACGGTGAGCGAGCCAGAGCTGCCACTGAGCGCGGAGCCGAAGTCTTCACGCGGAAGCATGGTGAAGCTGGTGATGGCGCCGCCGCTGCTGTTGACGCTGAGGATGATGCCTTTGGCCCCGCTCTGGTCCTGGCCGGCAGAGGCTTGCCCGGACTCCAGCGTGATGGATGTGGCAAGGATGGAACCGTCGGTCTGCGTCTGACCCTGGACCTGCACGATGTCTCCCTGCACGATGGAACTGAGAGTGACGCCGGAGGGAAGCTGGGTGGAGCTATTGATGGTGAAGGTGAACTGCTTTCCGGAATCGCCGGACTGAACCACGATGGAGCTTGAAGTGGTGGAGACAACGTTGCCAGTGACCTCAACCTGGCGATCGCCGGAATTTTCCGAACCAACCTGCGCACCTGTTGTGTTGATGGCCGGCGTGAAGGTGACGGTGCTGCCGGTGATGCTGAACGACTGCGCCAGATTGAAGGCTAGCTGGAGTTGCAGCTCGGCGTTGGAGTTGACGGTGAGGCTGGGCGAAAGAGGCACGGTTACGGTCGGGCTGGCCAAGGTCGCTGTTGCGGTGGTGACTTGTCCGCTGGAGTTGGTGTAGACCACGGTGGCAGCGCTGACGGTGAGCGTGACGGAGTTGTAGGTGCCGTTGGCGAGGCTGGAGATTTCGATTGGCTCCTGCACGGCGCCAAGGCCGGAAAGCTCAACGGTGACCGGGCTGGAGAGCACGGATACGGGTGTCGATCCGGTGGCGCTGGAGCCAAGCGAGACTGCCGAGAGTGTGACACGGGCCGAGAGGATATTGCCAAGCGGAGCGTCGCTGACCGTGACAACCATTGGCGCGGCTGCGGGCGAGGTTCCCGTGATGGAATTTGAATTCATGGAAGACGAACCGCAGCCGCTGAGAAACATCAGAACGGCTGAGGCGACGGCGAGGATTTTCAGTTTTTTGGGGGTGGGGGATTGCATCGTGCGTGTACTCCTGTCGGGATATGGAGCGCGAAAAGTCGCGCCACAGTTGTGCGCCGGGACGGAACGAGTTACCAGCATGAATCCTGACTTGTTGCCAGCTTAGACTCTTTTTATCGGCTGTGGCTACTTCGAGATGAATGAATTTTTGATTACGTTTGACGTGAGAGGTGGAAACCGGCAATGTAATGCATGATTTGCAGTGCGTGTCCCGGGTGCGATAGCGTTTGGCCATGGATGCTTTTTCCTTGAATCTTTCGGGTCGCGTGGCGCTGGTTACTGGTGGTTCGCGTGGCATAGGCGCGGCAACGGTGCGATTGCTGCGGGCGGCTGGGGCGCGTGTGGTCTTCAATTATCGTGAAGCGGCTGCGCAGGCTGAGACGCTTGTGGCGGAGTGTGGGGGCGCGGAGCACTGTGTCGCTTTGAAACAGGAGTTATGCTCGCCGACGGACGGGCGCGCTCTGGTGGAAGATGCGGCGCGTGTTTTTGGACGACTGGATTGTCTGATCGTGAATCATGGCATCTGGCCCTCGCACGATGCTCCGATTGCCACGATGAGCGATGCGCAGTGGAGTCGGACTTCAGGGGTCAATCTGGATTCCGTTTTCGGGTTGGTGCGAGCGATGGTGGCGCAGTTGGATGCACAGCCTCAGATTTTTGCTCAGCGCGGACACATTGTGCTCATCAGCTCGACGGCGGGGCAGCGTGGCGAGGCTTTTCATGCCGACTACGCAGTGACAAAGGGCGCGCTGATCAGCTTGACGAAGAGCCTCTCGTCGGAGTTGGCGCCTCGCGGCATTCTGGTGAATTGCGTAGCTCCCGGATGGGTGGCGACGGAGATGTCGGCAGCGGCACTGAAGGATCCGGTGCGAGGACCGCAGATCGCGTCGGTGATTCCGGTGGGGCGCGCGGGTCGACCTGAGGAAATTGCCGCGCCGGTGGTTTTTCTGTGTTCGCCCCATGCGGGATTCATCAGTGGAGAGGTGCTCAACGTAAATGGTGGCGCGGTGCTGGTGGGTTGATGCGACGAGGAGCCTCCAGGTGCGTGCGGGGTTGGATGCTGGTGGCCGCTTTATTGTGTTCGCATGGGTTGCGCGCGCAAGATGCCGCGACGGAGAAGAATTCGGCACATGCGCGAGCGCTGCTGCAGGCGATGGTGAAAGCGCTGGGCGGAGGCTTGTGGATGGATATGCCGAACTACGAGTGGTGGGGTACGACGGCGCAGTTTTATCAGGGCAAGCCGAATGGAATCACGACGCGCTTCTGGTTTTTTCACCAGGCTCCGGATCTCGATCGATGGGAGTTTACGAAACATCGTGACGACGTGCAGATCTTCAACGCGCACGAAGGGTGGGAGATTCTTTATCGCGGGATGAAGCCACTCCCCAAGGATCAGCTGGAAGATTATCTGCGTCGGCGCAGTCACTCGATTGAGACGGTCATGCATACGTGGTATTCCGATCCGAATACGATTTTTACCTATGACGGACAGCAGCTTGCCGAGCGCCATCTGGCGGATCAGGTGACGATGATCTCGGCGACGAATGACTCTGTGACGTTGCAACTGGATGCAGAAACACACCTGCCGTTACGGCGAATCTTTCGCTGGCGCGATCCTGTCTATAAGGACAAGGATGAGGATGTCGAAGAGTATGACAACTATCGCGTTGTGGACGGCATTGAAACACCGTACAGCATTACCCGCTATCACAATGGTGACATGATGAACGAGCGGTTTCTGCTTGGCGCGGAGTATGACCGGGCGCTGCC
>JAJZDO010000799.1 GCA_021805955.1 Acidobacteriota bacterium | reverse complement strand
GACGTTTCCTCGGGTTGTGGCGAAGGTGTCCGCGAGATGAGACGGCTTGATTGGACGCGGGGCTTCGAAGAAAATGGCCGCCAGAACCAGACCCTCCATAAATCCGAGGTCATCGACGGCGAATGCCTTTGACGCGACGATGTCGAAGCGCAGTGCCGCGCGCTTCACCGTGAACATGGGACTCTCGCGAAGGAAGGCTTCAATGCGCATCAGGCGAAGGAATAGTTTATCAGATAAATTATTTATGACAATACAAAAGTATCGTTGCGTCCATCCTCGAAATCCTCCATGATGTCTCAGAGGTCTTCCTGCTTGATCGATCCCACCCTTCCCATCCGCGTGTCCCTGTATTGCCGCCCATTCTTCAAACTGCTCGACCGGGCCGATTCCATCTATTCCAGGAAGCGGCCGGAGATCCGAGCTTGATGGATGTGCGCTGGCTGGTTGCAATTCTCGTTGTTGGCAGCACATTCTTTGTGTCCGCCCAGCAGGGTCCGCAGCCGCCCGCCGCGACGTCCGGGAGTGCCGATGCGGCGCAGACAGCGAAGAAGAAACTTGCGACAGTTCGAACGACGGTGACGGTCTTGGGCGCGCCCGATCCAATCTCGCTGGGCGAATCGGCGCGGTCTGTGGTGGTGATGGATACGCAGAAACACCCGCTGGCATTTGATAACGTCGAGGATTACTTGCGAACCGATTCTTCCATCCAAATCAATCAACGCGGGGCCAGCGGTTATCCAGCGGACCTGTCGATCCGGGGAACATCGTTTGAGCAGACGCTGGTGCTGGTCGATGGTTTCCGTGTGAATGATCCGGAAACGGCGCATAACAATCTCGATCTGCCGGTGCCGCTCGATGTTATGTCGAACATTGAGGTGCTCCATGGGGCCGGTTCGACGCTCTACGGTGCGGATGCGCTGGGCGGTGTGGCGGACTTTCTCACCGCGCAGCCGGCGGCCAACTCGCTGTGGGTTTCCAGCGGCGCGGGCAGCTTCGGAGAAAATCAACAATCTTTCGTCGGCAATTATGTCCGTCGCAGCTGGTCGGAGCAGATTGCAGGACATCGCGATTTTTCTTCCGGGTTTATGTACGATCGCGACTATCGCAACGAAAATGCCAGCGCAGAATCCTGGGTGAAGTCTTCGCTTGGGACCACCGACATTCTGCTGGGCGGCAGCGATACACCCTTCGGCGCGAATAATTTTTACGGCAACTATCCTTCATGGGAGCGCACGAAGGGGTGGTTTGCCTCGGTCCATCAGGCCCTAGGCGCGGCGACGGATGGGGGGTTTGCCTATCGGCGACACACGGACAATTTCGTCCTGTTCCGCGATGCCCCTGCCATCTACGCGAACAACCATATCGACGGTAGTTGGCAGGCGATTTTGCGGCGCAAGACGGTGTGGAACAAGGCAAACGGCCTCTACTATGGGCTCGATTTCGACGGCGATTCCATCCATAGCAACAATCTGGGCCAGCACGCGCGCAACTGGGGTTCCGGATATGCCGACTTCGACGTGCGCTCGTGGAAGCGCGCCACATTGTCTGCGGGCGCGCGGGAGGAAATCATCAGTGGCGGATATGACGTGTTCAGCCCGGCGGTGGCCGGCTCGTACTGGATTCTTCCGGCAATGAAGGCGCGTGCATCGGTAGGCTATGGATTTCGTCTGCCCACCTATACGGACCTGTATTACAGCGACCCCACCACTGTGGGCAATTCGCATCTGAAGCCGGAGTCAACATGGGACTATGAAGGTGGATTCGACTGGTATCCGCGCAGTTCTCTGGCTGCCTCGGTCACGGGATTCTATTCGCCGCAGAAGAATTTTATCGACTACGTTCGGACATCGCCGACAGCCCTGTGGCACGCAACGAATTTGAATGGCTTCAGCTTTGCCGGAACAGAAGCTTCGCTGAACTGGCAGGCGGGTCACGGCCAGCAACTGAATCTTGCCTGGACCTGGCTGGCGGGTGCGCAGAGCGTGCTGAACGGCCTGCAGTCGGAATACTTGTTCAATTATCCGGTCAACAACGCGGTGTTCAACTGGTATGCCAACGTGGGGCGATGGGTGATGGTCAACACCCGGGTGGGAGTGCAACAGCGATTTCAGCAGACAGCCTATCCAGTATGGGATGTTTCCATCGTTCACGAACATGGACGGTTCCAGCCATTTCTGCAGATGACGAACCTGAGCAATACCGGCTATGACGAGATCCCCGGCGTTCCCATGCCGGGCCGCGCATTTCTGGGTGGAGTGAAGATCTGGGTATTCGGCTCGCACTAGACTGCCCAGATCTTCGGAGCGGGAATTCTCCGTTTCATTCGCAAAGAAGACGTTGCAACACTAGAATCGAGACTGTATCCAAATCGATTCGCGTATATGCCGCAAATAAAAACCGTCGACCTGACTACCGGAAAACCTTTGAGTCGTCGTAACTTTCTTGCGGGAGCCTCTGCAGTCGCTTTGTCCTCTGTCTCCGCACTGGCGTCGTTCAGACTCCCTGGCACGATCCGGGTTGGCTTACTCGGCGTCGATGGCCATATTGACGATGTCCTCGACGCGCGCCGCGTATTTCCCAACTTTCAAGTCCAGGCGATTTCGGACAAGAATCTTCAACGTCTGAAAGAAGTGGGGGATCGTATTGGGATTCCCGTCGAGCACCGCTATACCAATCATCAAATGCTGCTGGATCGGGAGAAGCTGGAGGTGGCGGGCATCTGCGGCTCGGACGGCGAGCGAGCGGGACTGGTGACGGAGTGTATCGCCAGAGGGCTACACATTATTGCTGAAAAACCTTTGGGAATGAATTGGGCCGAAGTCCAAAGGATACGAACGGCGCTCGAAGCCAGCAAGGTACATCTCACCATGCTTCTGTCGATGCGCTTTGAAGGTACCTTCATTGCAATGCGGCAGATGGTGGAATCGGGCCAGATCGGGGAAATTGCCCAGGTCGATGGGCAGAAATCCTACGTGCTCGGCAAGCGACCGGACTGGATGCTGCACAACGCTTCCTTTAGCGGCATCATTCCCTATATCGGCATTCACCTGGTCGATCTGATACGCTTTACGTCGAAGCGAGAACCCACACAGGTGTCCGCTCTGCAGGCGCACATCGGGCAGTCGAACACCCTCGATTTCGACGACACCGCAGCCGCAATGTTCCGCCTGGACAACAAGGCGCCGGCACAACTTCATCTGGATTATCTCCGTCCCGAGACATTTGGAACGCATGGCGACGATCGTTTGCGCCTGGTGGGTACGGAGGGCATTCTGGAGTATCGCGAAGGTTTGGGTCTCGTTTTTGGAAGTAAGAAGCAAGCCCAGAAGCTGCTGAATTCTCTTCCGCCAGATCAATCCCTGGTCGCGAACTTTCTTTCGGGCATCTACGGGGTACAGATTCTGCCCCATCCCGTCCAACTGACCGTCGATGATATTTTCCGCGCAAATCAAATTGTCTTTGCTGCGCGGGATGCCGCCGAAAACGATCGCATTGTGTCGATATCGATATAATATGTCGGACCGTTTGAGATCGGCGATGGGTTCGGTGGCAGGCATGTTCGCAGCATTTCAACTGTCAGGCTTGTGTGAGCCTGAGAATTTTTTGCAGGAACGGATATTGCAAGACCCAAATGTATCGCATCTTGCAGCAAGCGGTTGCGTCGTGGAATAGAGCGGATTTACAGAGACTGGTTTCAAAATAAGAGGAGTCATTCCTCGGGCGTCGCAGCGACCTCGGTTCAGGATGACTCTCCACCACAAATGACGATACAAACTGTAAATCCGCTATAGAGTTCGGATGGAAATCAATTCTTGGGTGGAGCCTTGAAGAAGAAAGCATTGATCTCTGGAATTACCGGGCAGGATGGGGCCTATCTGGCCGAGTTTTTACTGGGCAAGGGATACGAAGTTCACGGGATCAAGCGACGTACTTCGTTGTTCAATACGGACCGCATCGATCACCTGTATGAAGACCCGCACGTCCATCATCGAAATTTCATTCTGCATTATGGCGACCTGACGGATTCTTCCAGCCTGGTCCACATCGTGCAGAAAGTGCAGCCGGATGAGGTCTACAACCTGGGTGCACAGAGCCACGTAGCTGTTTCCTTTGAACAGCCGGAATACACCGCCGATGTGGATGCCATGGGAACGCTGCGCCTGCTGGAGGCGATTCGCATTCTTGGACTGGAAAAGAAAACGCGCTTCTACCAGGCATCCACGTCGGAACTTTACGGTCTGGTACAGCAGGTGCCGCAGACGGAGCGGACGCCGTTTTATCCGCGCTCACCGTATGCAGTGGCGAAACTTTACGCTTATTGGATTACGGTCAACTATCGCGAATCCTACGGCATGTACGCTTGCAACGGAATTTTGTTCAATCACGAGTCGCCGACCCGAGGAGAGACCTTTGTCACGCGCAAGATTACGCGGGCGCTGGCGCGCATCAAGGTCGGGCTGCAGGATTGCCTATATCTCGGCAACATGAACGCGCTGCGCGATTGGGGCCACGCGCGCGACTACGTGGAGATGCAATGGCTGATGCTGCAACAGGAAAAGCCGGAAGATTTTGTGATCGCCACCGGTCAGCAACACAGCGTGCGGGAGTTTGTATCGATTGCGGCGGCGGAACTGGACTTGAAGCTTACCTGGACAGGCAACGGCGTCGAGGAAAAAGCGATGGACGAGTCCGGACAAGTGATCGTCGCCGTCGATCCGCGTTATTTTCGTCCGGCGGAAGTAGAAACGCTATTAGGAGATGCCACGCATGCGCGGCATCGTCTTGGCTGGAAGCCGCGCATCGGTTTTGAAGAACTTGTCCGGGAGATGGTGCAGACGGACCTGCAGGAAGCGAAACGCGATGCACTCGTGCGCCAACACGGATTTCGCTCTTTTGAGCGCAAGGAATAAATCTGGGAGTTGAATCAGATCTGTCTCTGGGCTTCGATGATTTCCCTTTCTGCACGGAACCAGTCTCCCCGGTCATCTCCGTCCTTACGGCTGCGGGCCAAATACAGATCGTATGCCCGTCGATTGATTTGAACTTCCATCTCCTTTGGGCTTTTTGCCGCTTGTGGAAGCGTGCCGCCGATTGGGTCAATCGAAATCTTCGCGACCGTTTTCTTGGGGGTTTTGCGTTTCATGTTTTTGAGCTCCTTTTCTTATGATACGACGGAGTTGGACTCGCTGAAGCCTCACGGGTCCTCCTTGACGCAGGCGTCTCGCGCAAAAGCAAGGCCACCGCTCTACAGGCACGCGGCGTCACTCAAAATCCTGGCATGTGAGCAATCTTGACCAGACTCGAAAGTCCGCATCTGTCATTCTTTATGCTGCTGAGTGTGCGAGAAAACGCGGCGTCTGCCGATTCGCAGCCCCTCATCCTTAGGTTGTCGCAGGCCTGGAACTAGTGGGCCTACACCTCATCGGCGCAGTAGAGCGTTGGCACGCGAAAACGCGAAAGAAGAAAGGTCGAAACTTATGCCGCTAATTCAAGTCCTGGAAGTCCTGGTTGTGGTCGGTGTTCTTCTGTGGTTGGTCAATCGTTTCATCCCAATGCAGTCGTCGATCAAGTCAATTTTGAATGGAGTCGTGGTGATTGCGGTCGTTCTGTGGCTGCTGAATGTCTTTGGACTTTTTCACTCCCTTTCCAGTATTCGCGTCGGAAAAGGATGATGCCTGGCGAGCCCATCGCCACATCGGATTTCCAATGGCTCTCATCGCCGGCCCTGAAGGCGAAGCGGCCTTCAGGGTGCGGTTGCAAGCGCCTCATGTTTGCCAGTAGACTCGTGTTGGCTGGGACAGATCATTGCCCAGCCCCGCATGGCGAGTGAGCGGGCTGGAGGTCACGTTGCGCGATGGGATGCGACCCATCGTGCAATCGCTTTCTTGTCCAAACAAAGGATGCGAAAGTGGCGGAATTGGCAGATGCACCAGACTTAGGAACAGATTCCTGTCATCTTGCAGGTTGTCGCAGGGTTTCGCAATGAGCCACCGAATGGCGGATCTGCTGGTTTCCAGAGACGACTACCAGTATGTCGCCGAGCTAGAAATCTCCTCGGAATGACGGCGCGATCGGTGAGAGCAAAACCGGAATTACCGTGGTGTGGACAGACAAGCAGGTCCCTCGACTGTGTCCTTGCTTCGCTCGGGACGACAACTCACTTTTACCTTACAGTAATGCTGCGATTGCGTTAGTGCCCGTCGGCATACAATATGTTTTGATACGGCCACACAACAGATGACTTGCCAATGTAGCATGCGTCTGGATACAACGATAGTACGCTGGTAGAAATCGCCCTTCGCGGGACGAATGATTCATGGGAGACAATCATGAAACGTCTGGCACTCATCTTGGTCCTTGGCGGCATCACGGTATTCAGCGCTGCCCAAACCCCTAAACCCCAAACGCTTGCTGGCTACATCAGCGATTCAAAGTGCGGCTCCATGCACATGGATAATGGTCTGGGCTGCGTGAACAAATGCATCGAGAACGGGTATCTGCCGGTTTTTGTCGATGCCCGGAAGAAGGTTTGGGCGATTGAAAATCCCTACGCCGTAAAAGATTACTATGGCTACAACGTGAAGGTCGTTGCCGAAGTGAATCCGTCCGGGAAGAGCATTCATGTGGACAAGATCACAAAGACAGGTGGAGTACTGGGAGGCATGAAGGACGGCATGCCTATGTAAGTGGAAGCATGTCCCTACCGCGTCTCAGAATCGCGCGGAAATGAAGGTCTCGAAAGACGCGTCTGGAGATTCTACCTGTATTGCCGCAAGCAGGATCCCCCCTCTGAGAAGTACAGGTAGCGTGCGGTTTCAGAGGGTCCGCAAAAAAATTGTCAGGCCATCCGGCTGGTTCGGGTGCAGCCCGATCATGCGCTCGACCTGCGGTGGGGTCTCGGCTTACGGTAGCAGGCGGAGCGCCGCGCTGATCGCCTGCCAGATCCAAGGCCCTGCGCTGTTTTATCGGGCCCTCCTGTTCCAGAAGGCGCGCATCGCCATGCAACCGTCTATGCGCGGAATCAGGGAAATCCAGGGCATACGCGACACGCAGCGCAGATGTTTTTAGGATCGACAAGCCGGGCGATGTATTGGTTTTACGTGCTGCAATCGCAAAAAACACATTGCGAACTTGCGATGCTTCCACGGTCAGGCCTCGATCACTTGATCTTTGCAAAGATCCCCTAAAATTTGCTAGCGCAGGGACCCAGCGGGTACCTGTCCGTCAACCCATGCCAACACAATTCGGCCGTCAATGTGACAGTCGTCACAGCGAGGTGTGAGTTCAGTCACATACAGTAGTGGAAAGATCGATAGATTCTGATGTCGTATTACTCGTCTAAAGATGCAAAGACCGCCAAGAACACTCTGAAGAAGTCCGTCGCAACGGTGGATCGTGCTGGTATACATGTTCCTCCCGTTTGGTGACCGGGATTGCAGTAGAGAAAGTCGTACGGATCGCAGACAAATGGAAGGTGGATCGTCTCGTTGGAAACTATTTAGAGATAGGAAAAGCCCTATCTGCATCTTTTCGGGTATGCTGCGGAATCGATTTTCCACAGCATAGAAATCCTGGCCCGAGACGGTCGACCCAAATTGATCGTCAAAAAGCGCTCTCTGAAATATCGATGCAGATCGTGTTTGGCGCCGTAGATGCCATGATTCCAGGTGGATGGAAGGATTTTCTTTCAGCGCTGCGTAAGGGGTATGATGCGGACATTTCGCTCGTGCATGTCTGCCCAGGGGCTGTGAAGTAGCATCTCTTCGCAGCGCGTGTGACAGGTTCCCAAAGACTATGCCGCAGGAGTTGCTGATGATGAGAGGAATGACAATTAGCAAGTCGCCGCGTAAAGTCGTGCAAGGACAACTTCCTGTCAAAGGTAATCCGCCATATAGATGCAATTTGGGTATATACGAACAGCCATGCTGCCGGCATAATCATTCCGCACACATTGCCTTTGGTTCGCGCTTTATTCCTGGGACGGCGTATGGAGTGCTGTTTTGAATTTCAGTGTCAGTCCCCTGCTCAAACAGGAACGGGCTTGGGGACTGCGGAGGATGTTTGACAGTAGGTTTAACTGAAGTGCGGCAACGGGTTCTCTGGACGTATCTATGGGCAAGCAAGAATGCGATGACGGCATGACCCTAGTTTCTGGAGATTTAGGATGGGCAGTACTTTTTCTTGACGGCTCTTATCGGAGAAGACGGGAGATGCTTGCAATGGTAAAGGGGTGGAAAGTTGGCCATCGTTTTTTGATGGGACAGGGAGTGTTCACGCTGGCTGTCGGAATGGCGCTTTGCTCCTTGGGTTCTTTCATGACAAATCCGAAAGCCGGGTCGTTAGGTTACATCCTCGCTGTATCCCTGACAGCCGCGAGCCTGCTGGGGCAAGCTTTTATTGCTTATAGTGGACTGTTGGCAAATAAGGTATGGCGTCATCGCGAGCTATACATTTACTTTTCGGTCGGAATATTTTCCGTTGTTTGCTGGCTGGTTTTCTGGTTGTACCGTCTGGCCCCTTTGGATGTACTCGTTCTGCTCGCCGGATTGTACGGCCTCTTGTGGAGCATCTTGTATATAGGACTGACGTTTCATTTGCATGCCTCTTCCCGAAAGGCGGGCATGCTGTGTGTTCTTGCAGCGACAACATCCGTTATCGGAATTATTCTGTCCACACAATCCAACCTTAGTGACATCGGCGCCGTGACAGCAGTTGCTTGCTACATGATATGGATTGGAATCCAGGCCCTCTTGACTGCTCCGTACCTGTTTCGCAATTGGAAGAATAGAACGGCAGAAAGAACGTTTTCTGTTGACCTTGGGCAATATGGGCCAACCGGCCATGCCTGCAATGAAAAATGAGACCCTTCATCCTCGCAATTCTATCGTTCGCCCGTGCTGTTGCAAGAAAAGCGCGCCGCAAAGGAAATCCTCCACTACAGGATTTCCATGTCCTAGTGATGCCTACGACATAAGTCGCAAATATAGAATGTGATGGCCATCACATTCACGCATGTAGTGAAAGTGATTGATTGATTGAAGGGATACAAGAGCAATTGGAAAGCGTCTAACGGACATGGCAATGGGCAGACAAGAGCAACGAGCAAGGCAGGAAGATCCGTGTGTTGTGCATACAAGACAGGCAGTTGCTCCAGGGCGCCTATTTTACCCTCGACTGCTGGAGTTACTCAACGCAGAGAAACCCGACGCATGCGTGCAGGCATGGTACGCCAAGTTCTATGCGGCAAGTATGGATGTTGGTTGCTGGCACATGGCATCTATTTTCGGTGTTTCCCGGTCGAATATTGTAAAGAGATCGGGCCGAGCGTGGGGCCACTTGGGCGGTGGCGGAGTTTGCCGCGCAAGCGGTCGAGTTACTCCAGAAAGATACGTCCAAGGCAAGCATCCATGGTCTCTCTGTGAAGTAGGCACTCATCTGTAACGCAGTCATGTAGCAAAGAAATTTAAAGCAAGCGCTCCGGAATACGACAAGATAAAACACGATACGGGAGGAACTGTCAGCGATGGATCGGGAAATCAGGTTGTCCCTTGCCACAACATTTTTGGTGGCAGGCATTTTGATAGCGATTCAAGCTTCAGCGCCGCGTGCGTCGGCGATCCCAGCCTTCGCGCGAAAGTACCACACCGCCTGCTCCACCTGCCACAGCAATTGGCCAGAGCTCAACGATTTTGGGCTGGCGTTCAAGATGAACGGATTTAAGTTCCCGCAGGATGATGAGGATTTTGTGAAAGAGCCGCCTCTTATGCTGGGGGCCCCGGCGCAGAAAGAGTCGTTTCCAAATTCCATATGGCCAGGACAACTTCCGATTCTCCCCATTGCTTTTCGCTATTCCGGCTATTTCAATTACAACAGCCCTCAGCCATCGGCACTTATTGCCACGCAAGGATTCGTGCCGCAAACGGACATTTTTGAACCCAATACTTTTACCATCATTGCCGCCAGCAGCCTGGGTCCTTCCCTTGAATTCTGGATCGATGACGATCTCGCCACAGGCGGTTCAGGGGCCGATGGAGGCCTGGGAGATGCCTACATCAAGGCCAACAATTTTCTGGGATATTACCTGCATGTTCCCAAAAACGATCTCAATGTCCGGTATGGGCAATTTGAGCTCGACCTGCCGTTTACCCAGGCGCGCACAATCAACCTGACCGACTATGCAATTTACGACGAGACGGCCTATGTCAATCCCACCGGGACTGGCCCGCTTGCCGGGACGACGGCCAACCCGTTTACCTTTGCATCGCCGCAGCGTGGAATTGAGTTTGGCGGATATCCGCACAAAGGTTATACCTGGTGGACAGTCTCCATCGTGGACGGAGAGAACGCCTTATACGGGACCGCGCCGCTGTCCGCGCGCAATTCCAAGGACGTCTATGTGAATCTTTGGCAGGGCTGGAATCTGGAGCGGAATCCAGCGATCCGCAAACAGATCCAGGCATCCGGCCCGACCGGCATCCATGACCACACGTGGATAAAGTTCAACGCCTTCGGATATTTCGGCAGCAACGCCCTCAATCAAGGAGGAACTTTATACGCAGGGCTGCCGACAATTCACGAGCCTTTCTATCGTGCTGGCGGCGCGTTCGATTATAGGTTCCGCGGAGATTTTGAGCTCTGGGGCCTTATGGAGCATGGTCACGATTCGAATGAGGCCCTGAACGCAAACAGCACGGCCTTTGTGTCCGCCACGCCGGTAACTTTTTCCGGGGGTTTCCTTGAAGCCGAGTACTGGTTCTATCCGTGGCTCATCGGCCTGATGCGCTATGACGGGGTTAACTCTCCCACGGATCGATTGAATGGTATTTCCCGCTATGACACGAGGAATATTTACAGTCCTGGCTTGCAAATCTTTGCGCGTCCCAACATTAAGCTGGAGACGCAGTATTCCTTTAATTACCAACAGCCCGTCCCTGGGACCAACACATTTTATCGCGACAACAAGTTCATATCGGGGGTTGATTTTGTATTTTAACAACGCGCGATAGATCGGTTCCGAGCCAACACAAACTACTACATTGAGGAGATATGGAAATGAGCAATTTAAAGAAGATCGTTTTTCCGGCCGCCGTTTTGCTTGTCCTAGGACTAATCGCGAGTTCCGCCTGGGCGGGAGATGTGAAAGGAAAGGTCACAGCGCAAGGTGTACGTTCTCCAGAGAACATTGCTGTTTACATCGACGCCATACCGGGTAAGACATTTCCTCCACCGGCACAGCATGCCGTGATGGACCAGCACCATATGGCCTATGTCCCCCATGTGCTCGTCATCCTGAAGGGAACAACGGTCGACTTTACAAATGAGGATCCGTTCGGCCACAACGTATATTGGCCGGCCATAAACCGCAATCGCAAGCTGGCGCACAATATGGGCACCTGGCCGCAGGGAATTTCAAAGCCGTTCACTTTCGATGTGCTGGGCGTTGTCCCATTGCTTTGCAATGTTCATCCCGAGATGTCCGGCTACATTATTGTAGTGCCTACACCTTATTTTGCACTGACTGACAAGGAAGGCAATTACACAATCAAGGATGTTCCACCTGGCAAGTACACCTTGACGACG
>JAJZDO010000581.1 GCA_021805955.1 Acidobacteriota bacterium | reverse complement strand
CCTCGACCATGTGCTCGGCTCCGGTCAAAACGTGAAGGTGCTGGTGCTGGATACCGAGACGTATTCGAATACCGGTGGCCAGATGTCGAAGTCGACGCCGCGCGGCGCCGTGGCCAAGTTTGCCGCAGGCGGCAAGACCAACGCCAAGAAGGACCTGGCGATGGAGGCCGTTGCCTACGGCTCGGTGTATGTCGCGCGAGTCGCCATGGGTGGCAGTGACGCGCAAACCGTCAAGGCCTTTCAGGAGGCCGAGGCCTATGACGGCCCAGCGCTGATCCTTGCCTATAGCCACTGCATCGCGCATGGCTACGATCTTTGCTACGGAATGGAGCAGCAGAAAAACGCAGTCCTCTCCGGGTACTGGCCATTGATGCGATATAACCCTGCACTCCGTGAGGATGGTAAGAACCCATTCCAGCTCGATTCCAGACCGCCTTCCATTCCACTGAAGGAATACAGCTATCACGAGGCCCGCTACACCATGCTGGCGCGCAGCAATCCGGAGGTGGCAAAGAAACTGCTGCTGGAAGCGCAGGACGATGTGGAGCGTGAATGGCGCGTCTATTCCGGGCGGGCCGCCATGGCCGGACGTTCTGAATCTCCAAATATCGCTCCGCCGGAACAGGACGGAGAAGTGGTGGCGCTGGGAAAAGGCAAGGACGGAAAATAATGGACCTGACTACCGATTATCTTGGCCTGAAACTGAAAAGTCCGCTGGTGGTTTCTTCTTCGCCGCTGACGGAGTCCGTGGAGAACATTCTGCGCCTGGAAGAGGCCGGAGCAGCCGCGGTGGTGCTGCCTTCGATCTTTGAGGAGCAGCTTTCGCTGGAAGGAAACTCGCTCGACCGCGATATTTCGCGAGGAACGGAATCCTACGCCGAGTCGCTCAGCTACTTTCCGGCCTATGAGGATTATCGCCAGGGTCAGGATGCGTACCTCGGCCTGCTGCACCACGCCAAAATCCGATCCGGAATCCCTGTAATCGCGAGTCTGAATGGGGTGACAGTGAGTGGCTGGGTACGCTTCGCCAAGGAGCTGGAGCAGGCCGGTGCGGATGCTCTGGAGCTGAATACCTACTCGCTGGTGACGGACCCCGCAGTGGCCAGCGGCACGGTCGAACAGGGGCTTGTGGAGCTGGTGCGCCAAGTAAAGCAAAATACCAAGCTGCCCATTGCGGTAAAGCTTTCTCCGCACTACACGAGTCTTGCGAACCTGGCCCGGCAACTGGATGAGGCGGGGGCGGACGCGCTGGTCCTTTTCAATCGCTTCTATCAGCCGGATTTCGATCTCGATCAGATGGACGTGGTTCCACGGCTTGCATTGAGCCGGCCCGAAGAATTGCTGCTTCGGTTGCATTGGGTGGCGATTCTCTACGGCAATGTGCGGGCAAACCTGGCTGTGACCGGAGGCGTTCACAGTGTGCAAGATGTTCTGAAAGCCGTCATGGCTGGAGCCCAGGTTGCGATGACGGTTTCAGAACTGTTGGCGCGGGGCGTCGATCGACTGGCAATTATGCGGACCGAACTGATGCGCTGGATGGAAGAACACGAATATGAATCGATCGACCAGATGCGGGGCAGCCTGAGCCGCCGCTCCGTCCCCGATACGTCTCCGTTTGAGCGCGGCAACTATATCAAGACGCTGAGCAGTTACACTCTGCGCACGACGGTTGCGTAGCGGCTGGGATATCGATGGCGAAGAAACATAAAGACGTCGCTATGTATTGCCGAGGTCCGGCCGTATTGGAAAACCGCAACGCAAAGCTGATGCGGGCGGTGCTGGACTACAATAAATATGAGGCAAAATGGTGGAGAGTTTCCGTGGCGATGACCCAGACCTGCAGAGCTGCGGGAACGCCAGCCCAAGGGCTTGCAGTGAAAGCCCGGTGGTCGGAACCTCTGTGGATGTACCGATGATACGTATCCCCAAACATGGAAGGAATGCATTCAACCAATGACCACTCCTGAACTTGTGGTGCAGGACCAGTCAACGTCGAGCCCTGCCAGTGGCGTTCAGCAAATCGTCAATGATTTTTCGATCCAGATTGCAACCGTGAACGGTTCGGGGTCGCAGTCTGCCAACAATGTTCTGCTTCGCAGCATATTCCGCATGGGCGTGCCTGTTGCGGGTAAGAACCTGTTTCCTTCCAATATCGCGGGACTTCCCACCTGGTACACCATCCGTGTCAGCAAGCACGGGTGGGTGGCGCGAAAAACGGACATCGATGTGCTGATCGCGATGAACGCGGAGACGGCGCAGCAGGATGTGCTGTCGCTCGCTGCGGGCGCGGCCGTGATCTACGATCAGTCGCTGAAGCTCGACCAGGTACGCGGTGACCTGACCTATTACCCGGTTCCCTTCGATCAGTTGGCCGCCTCCACCGGCGCGGATGCGAAGATTCGCAAACTGGTCAAGAACATGGTGTACGTCGGTGTCGCGGCGCAACTGCTTTCGATCGACATGGAGTGGGTGGAGAAGACGGTCCGCAAGCAGTTTGCCAAAAAGGTAAAGGCCGCGGAGCTCAACCTGAACGCGGTTCGTGCCGGCTTCGATTATGCCGCCAGTTCGCTGACCAAGCAGGATCCGTACACGGTGCAGCCGATGAGCGCCACGCAGGGCAAGATCATCATCGAGGGCAATGAAGCCACCGCCATGGGCGCCATGTTTGCCGGCGTCACGGTGGTGACCTGGTATCCGATCACGCCGTCGTCCTCTGTGGTGGAAGACCTGATCGATTACATGAAGGAATACCGAGTTGAGCCGGATGGCAAGGCAAGCTTTGCCATCGTCCAGGCGGAAGATGAACTGGCCGCCGTCGGCATGGTGCTGGGCGCGGGATGGGCGGGCGCGCGCTCAATGACTGCAACCTCCGGCCCAGGAATTTCGCTGATGGCGGAGTTTGCGGGACTCGGCTACTACGCGGAAATCCCCGGCGTGATTTTCGACGTGCAGCGCACCGGTCCTTCCACGGGATTGCCAACGCGCACGTGTCAGGGCGACCTGACCTTTATCGCCAGTCTTTCTCATGGCGACACCAAACACGTGATGCTGATTCCCGGATCTGTGAAAGAGTGCTTCGAGTTTGCGACGGAAGCCTTCAATATCGCGGAGCAAATGCAGACCCCCGTCTTTGTGCTGTCGGATCTCGACCTGGGAATGAACAACTGGATGTCGGAACCGTTTGAATATCCGGAAAAGCCGATCAATCGCGGCAAGGTTTTGGACGCGAAACAACTGGAAGAGCTGGGAGGATTCGCGCGCTACAAAGATGTGGACGGCGACGCGATTCCGTATCGCACATTGCCGGGCACCGATCATCCGAAAGCTGCCTACTTTACACGCGGCTCCGGCCACAATGAAAAGGCGCAGTACACCGAACGTCCGGACGATTACGAAAACAACATGCTGCGGCTGGCGCGAAAGTTTGAGACTGCGAAAACCCTGGTCCCGAAACCGATTGTCGAAGGGAAGGGGCACGACGTTGACCGG
>JAJZDO010000597.1 GCA_021805955.1 Acidobacteriota bacterium | reverse complement strand
TCGTGATCCCGTCGTTCCTGCGGAAAGCTCCCGCGTGATACGCATCGCCACCCATGCATGTATCACTGCGCACGATAACAGAACCAATCCTGTGACCATTGCCCCAACCGAGTTGGCCAAACTGGCAGGTAGCAGCTACAGACTAGTTACAGAAGAATTTTGCGGCATGGTAAGTCTCCCCCCCAATCTGTCGTCGAAGGCACTGGAGTAGAGCCCTTGCGCTCAAAAGAATCACTTGTTCTGCAGCGCGGGGCCGAGCAGGATTCGCAGCGCGCGAACGTATCCTGCGAGTGCATTGCGACCAGTTTCCGTCATGCGATACAGAGTGACCGGCTTGCGCAGAATGAACTTTTTTTCTACGCCGATGTAGCCGGCTTCTTCCAACTTCAACAAGTGAGCGCCGAGATTCCCGTCTGTGGAGCCGGTTTTATCTCGCAGCCAGGTGAACTCCGCATCGTCAACACTGGAGAGCAGGGAGAGAATTGCGAGGCGCAGCTTGCCGTGGATGATCGGATCGAGTTCCGGTAGATCAGGCATGCTGCACCCGAAGGCGACGGTCGCGACGTTCGCGGCACATCAAATAAAGTCCGAAGCCAAGGAATCCGACGAGTGTGTCGAAGACCAGAATCGGCATCACCAGTC
The DNA here is from genome assembly GCA_021805955.1 of Acidobacteriota bacterium. The sequence goes on along the minus strand of JAJZDO010000597.1, from coordinate 2,851 downwards.
GCATGGAGACAAAACATGTAGCCACAGCGCTGATCCACCAGAGAAGTGCAATCAAGAATTGACCACGCCAGCGAAGCACCAGGCTGATGGCGCAATTCGCAACCCCCAGCAGGATCTCCACTGTGGCGATGTAGGTATGGATTTCGGCATGGCCGCTGGCGCCGACTGCGAAGCAGTAGATAAAAATGGCTGAGCCGATGGCAGTCCATATTCCGCCGATGGCGCGCGAAACCGGAGTTTGCGGCTTGGCTCTTTTCTTATTGGTCGCCACGATGATGGTGATGATCGTGGCGGCGATCATCGTCACAGGCCACGCAATATCGGGCCGATGCGACCAATAGCTCCAGCCGATGGCGATCAGGTAAGCGGTCCCCCACAGGACGAAGGTCCAGCCCCAGTATTCTGTCGAGCGCCGACCTTCTTTCACCATCCTCTCGACCAGCTCAAAGCGGGTGAGTAATTCCTCTTGCGTTTCTTGTTCGATCATCGTGATTTCCTTTCATGTTCGTGAAAACGGATGTCACAGCGTTCTTAAGCACTGGACGAGTCCAGCCAGAAAAATAACAGCGCCAGACCACGAGTCACCGACGGATGACGATCACTCAACGCAGAGACGGTTGCACGGTCCGTTGCAGAGGGAGTTTTCAGGGGTGGGTGGCGAACCGTATCGGATTGGTTTTCGACGTTCAAAGAAATATCTCGGGGCCCCTGGAAGTCTTAAATATAGAGTACTCTATAATATAGAGTACTTCGTGTCAAGACAAAATTTTGTTTTGGGAGAGCGATTCCGCCGCATCGCATCTGATTGTGCGGTGATTGTGACGGGGAACACATACTTTTCAGGGATTAGGGCCGTAGCATTTGTGTTCGGTAGTTTCAGGAGGTCTTTATGCCGAATTCCGTGCTTTCCCTTCTTGCGCTACTGTTTTTTGCATTTCCGCAGCAACAGTCGACTCCTCCCGCCGCAACACCTGCCATCAATGTGATCCCCCTTGAAGCGGCTCGTATGGTGAACCCGGTCACACCAACACACGAATCCCAAACTCGCGCCAAAAGTCGATACGACATCGACTGTGCAATGTGTCACGGAGCGAACGGCAACGGTAAAGGAGATCCCGGCATCATTTCAGATATGGGTCTTACGATGATGGATTTCACCAATCCGGACACGTTGAAAAATCGCACGGATGGTGAGATTTTCTACATCATTAAGAACGGGCAGGGAAAAATGCCAGGGGAAGACCGCGCCAAAACGGACGAGATATGGAACTTGGTGGTCTATCTTCGATCCTTTTCGAAGAAATGAGGCGGAATTCCCTGCCGCAGTCCTCTCAATTGATCTATGAATTGGAGAATGCCCGATTTTCATCCATGGCATTTGTTGTTGGCAGGGCATTTCGACTCGGCGGATCCCTTCAAGTCTCGATGAAAGCTGTACACTGATAGCAACGGTGCTGTCGCCCGCGTGCCGTCCTTAATTTACGTATGCCTAAAGCTTTGAAACTTTCTTTACTCGGAATCTCAGTATTGCTGATCGTGTTTGTTTTCCTGGGTGGATATCTGCCCGGTGGAGTTCGCGCCGGCACAGACTCAAGTGCCTATCAGCAGATGGAAGTCTACAGCGAAGTTCTGCAGTACATTCAGAGTGATTATGTGGTGGCCCCGAACATCCCCGATGTGACCACGGGTGCGCTGCATGGACTGCTGGAGGGCCTCGATCCGGATTCAGGGTATCTGACGGCGGCTGAGTACAAGCAATACCAGGCGCACGAGAATGAAAGCAAAGCTCAAATCGGCGTGCATATATCCAAGCGGTACGGTTACGCGACCGTAGTGTCCGTCGTTCCTGGAAGCCCTGCCGATCACGCCGGGATCGTTGATGGCGATGTGATTGAAGAGATTGGCAATCAAAGCACCCGCGTTATGCCATTGCAGATGATCAATATGTCGCTCGACGGTCAGCCCGGCTCAACGGTGCGATTTTCCGTGATTGAGCCCACCAGCGCTACCCCCGACGCGATGACGCTTACCCGGGCCATGGCCGACTATCCCGCGCTGCGCGCGGATGAGTATGACAACAGCAGCATTCTCTACCTGAAGCCGTACGACCTGAGCCAGAGCCGAGTGGATGACATGTTGACCAAGCTGCGGCAGGTTCAGGCTGCGGGAAAGCAAAAGATTTTGCTGGATCTGCGCGACGTGACCGGCGGAAATATGAACTCCGCGGTCCAACTGGCGAATGCTTTTTTAAAGTCTGGCACCATAGCCACGCTGGAAGGCCAAACCTATCCGAAACAAACCTGGACAGCTGAATCGAAAAATTTTGTCACGGAGGTTCCGCTGATGGTCCTGGTGAATCACGGGACCTCGGGGCCGGCGGAAATTGTAGCGGCTGCACTGAAAGACAACAAACGGGCGCAGCTGGTGGGCGATCGCACCTTTGGCTCGGGCTCAGTCCAAAAGCAGATCCCGCTTCCCGATGGTGCCATGTTGTTTCTTTCGGTCGCCAAATATCACATGCCCGATGGGGACGCCATCCAGGACAAGGCGGTAACGCCGAACGTAGTCGTGGCGGAAAACAATGGTTTTGGGTTACAGACGCCGGTTTCACCGCATGGCCTGGTGACGGTTCCGACACCGCCCGGAGCCGCGAAGGCGAGCCCTGCGCCGCCCGCGACGCCGCAACCGGACGATCAGTTGAACAAAGCGCTGGAGTTGTTGAAGCAGGAGAAGGCTGCGTAACAGCCCAACTGCGTGACCATGGAATGTCCGCAGAGCGATGCGTTTATTGTTGCCGAGGCAAATCCCCGCGAAGCGGACAGAATTCTGCGATTTGATCGAGAGATGTCAT
>JAJZDO010000601.1 GCA_021805955.1 Acidobacteriota bacterium | reverse complement strand
TAGGCGAGATACGCTGAATCGACTCCGCCGGAATAGGCAACAAGGACGCCGCCCAGCTCGCGTAATCGACTTTCCAGATGCGCCCGTTTCTGCTCCAGTTCCATCACTCCCGCAAACCCCTTCTGCAACCTATCCCAGCCAACTGGGATTGTGGTACGTCCCGTCAAAATTGTGCGTCGTCTTATATTGTTCAAACTCGCCATTGCGCGCGACCACCGCGGTCTTCGCCAGAATGGCGGCAACCTCTGTCTGGCTTAAAGGTTTGAAATTGCGCGCCGTGTTCAGCGCCTGATCCAGAACCTTCATTGAATCGCAACCCGTAATCACGGTCGTGACGGGCAAATTCATCGCGTACTGCAAGCATTCGACCGGAGTTGCCGTATTGCTTTGCAAAATGATTTTGTCGCCCATCGGCTTCATCCCCAGCGCGCCGATGTTGTGTTTTTCCAGCACCGGCAGCACCAGCTTCTGGAAACTGTCAAAGTGGGCATCCATCACGTTCAGCGGCATCTGCACGGAATCGAACGTAAAGTTGTGCTGGAACGCGACATTCAGCATGTGCAGATGCATCTCGGGACTCTTGTGCCCGGTGAATCCTATGTAGCGAATCTTGCCGGCCTTCTTGGCGGCCAGCAACGCTTCCATGCATCCCCCCGGAGCGAAGACGCGCTCCGGATCGTTCATTCGAATGATTTCGTGAATCTGCATCAGATCGATATGGTCCGTCTGCAACCGATGCAGCGACTCGTCGATCTGCTGCGCGGCCGCCTCTTTCGTGCGCCCGTCCAGCTTGGTCATCAAGAACGCCTTCTGCCGGTAGCCATCGCGCAAGGCCTTGCCCATGCGAACTTCGCTGTCGCCGCCGTTGTAGTCCCAGGCGTTGTCGAGAAAATTGATTCCATTGTCGAGCGCCGTTCGGACGATCTGAATTCCCGTCGCCTCCGACACGTCAGGGCGCGCGAGGTGATAGCCTCCGATGCCGACCATCGAGAGCCGTTCGCCCGTGTGTCCCAGCACACGATACGCAATGCCATCTTTGCTTTCCGCAAATCCGGTTTTTGACGCGATGGCCGATGCCGCAGCCGTTGCCGCGGCGGTTTTGATGAATTCACGACGCTTCATATCGCCATCTCCAGAGCTATCGTCGTTTTGAAAAAATCTCGTGGATCGTGAGATGCGTCCGTCGCCTGTCAGAGACTACACATCGTTTCCACGATGGAAGAACGGCTCCACGCCCACAGCCTGCTTCAACAGCGCCTGCTCTTCTTCCGGGTCGAGCGGCTTGTACCGCTGCGCAACATCCATGGCCAAACGGAAATACGCTTCTTCGCCGGGAGGTATGGCGGCAGTGATGGAATGTCCCAGCGTATAACGCAGACCCAGCGAGGCCTGCTGGGGAAATTCCGAGGGCTGATACCAGCATTTGGAATTGGGATGGTTCTTCTTTTCATCCGCCGGCCAGACGGTCTTCGCCATGCTCTTGATAGCCAGCATGCCCACCCCTTTTTCGTTTGCCTTCTGAATCACTTGCGGCCCGAAGTTTGCCTGCGACACCAGCACCCAATTGATGGGGAACAGGACCGTATCGAACGGATACCTGTCCATCGCCGCCACCGCCGTCTCCACCGAGTGCGCGGAGAATCCAATGTAGCGAACCTTCCCTTCTTTGCGCGCAGCTTCAAATGTTTCCATCGCGCCGTTCGGTCCCAGAATCTGGTCCAGCTCGGTCATCTTGGTCAGCGCGTGGAACTGATACAGATCGACGTGGTCGGTCTTCAATAACTGGAGCGATTCTTCCAGCGCCGCCCGCGAACCCGCCTTATCGCGCTTGCCTGTCTTGCAGGCCAGAAAGCTTTTCTGCCGATACGGCGCCAGCGCCGGGCCCAGCAACTGCTGCGCATCGCCATAACTGGGGGCCACATCGAAGTAATTGATGCCGCGATCCACCGCCTCCGCCACAATGCTTTTCGAAGCGTCCGGAGTGCTGTTCATCACCACAATCCCGCCCATCCCGATAATGGAAAGATGGACATCCGTCTTGCCCAGTCGCCGTCTGGCAATGGGAGCCGTATTTTTGAGGGTATCGGTGGCAGCCCAGGCATGGGAAAGCTTACCGCCGCTGGTGGCAATGGCTGCGAATGTTCCTTGCTTGAGAAAGTCTCGACGTTCCATAAATACCTCCTGGGGTTGTCATCGACTAGAGCGCTGGTCGCGCAAGAATATGATTCGATTGTCTCACAAACATTTCGCCTCGCAAGGCGACCATAAATTCAGCATAGTCTGTATCAGGACTACATTTGTGGCCGGTCCGCGCAGTCGAACCGCAAGGTCGAAAACAATGACACAGCCATTTTCCAGCCGCACCGCCTGGAACCTTCAGAAGACTCCCTATGCCGCCGCGATCGATGCCCTGCGCGCCACCGGCGCGCCTTACTTCGATTTGACGGCATCGAATCCGACCGCCTGCGGTTTCGAGTATGACCGCGAAGAAATTCTGCGCGCATTCAGCCGCCCGGAATCCCTGGAATACGAGCCCGACCCGCGCGGGCTTGCAGTCGCGCGCGCCGCAGTCGCCGAATATTATGCAGACGACGCCTCGGCGCAAGTTGCAACCGGGCAAATTTTTCTCACCACCAGCACCAGTGAAGCCTACAGCTATCTCTTCCGCCTCCATTGCGATCCCGGCGCAGAGATTCTGATCGCGCAGCCCAGCTATCCGTTGTTTCAATTTCTCGCCGACCTCGACGATGTGCACATGGTCCCCTATCCCTTGTTCTACGATCATGGCTGGCATCTCGATCTGGCCACCCTCACCGCCCGCATTACTCCTCGCACCCGCGCGGTGGTCGTGGTCCATCCCAACAACCCGACCGGCCATTTCACTCCGCCTGCAGCAAGGCAGGCGCTGGAACGCATCTGTCAGCAACACAACCTGGCACTCATCGTCGATGAAGTCTTCCTCGATTACGCTTTCTACTCGCCGCACGCGAGCTTTGCAACTGGCCCGCATCCTGTCCTCACGTATGTGCTCAGCGGATTGAGCAAGGTCGCCGGCCTGCCACAGATGAAAGCCGCCTGGATCGCCGCCTTCGGTCCAGATTCCCTCCTGGCAGACGCGACCGCCCGGCTCGAAGTCATCGCGGACACCTTTCTCTCGATGAACGCTCCCGTGCAGCACGCGATGCCCTATCTGCTTCGAAATCGAAGCAACGTTCAACAGCAACTCCTCGCGCGCGTGCGTGAAAATCTGGCCACGCTGGATCGGCTGCTTGCCGGCGCGCCCACCATTTCGCGCCTCGATGTTCAAGGCGGCTGGTATGCGATGCTGCGCGTTCCCGCGTTGATGAGTGGAGAATCGCTGGCGATTCGTCTCATCGAACAGCAGCGCGTCGTGGTGCATCCCGGCTATTTTTATGGGTTCGATGGCGACGGCTGGATCGTTCTCAGCCTGCTTCCGCCCACGCCTGAATTTTGCGAAGGAATCGCGCGGTGAGGG
>JAJZDO010000014.1 GCA_021805955.1 Acidobacteriota bacterium | reverse complement strand
CGGCCATACAGCAGCAACAGATACCCCTCGAAGCAAGCGGCCGTCAGCCATTGCCAACCCGTCCAGCGCCTTTGCGCGCCCCCCATCAGACCGTCCCCCTGCCGTCCCGTCAAACGAAAAAATTCCGAGGCTCCCGGCGAAAACAGCAGCCGCGCTTCCCCACTCACGTACGTCTCCAGAAACAGCCACGAATCTCTCAGCAGCACTTGCAGCGCCTGCTTTCGCAGCCACTCGTCTCGCTGTGCCGCTGCCCACAAGTGTTGCTCCGGATGGAGACGCACCCATCGGACGGGATCGTCCATTGCAGACTCTACCTGCCAGGTCTCCAGCGACTGACCTCTCTGCTGCGCAAGCACTGCACCCGCCAGATAGAAGTAGAGATTTTTATCCGCCACTGCGGAAAAACCCGCGTATCCGGTCTCACGCAAATTTCGCATCTGCCAGGGAGCCACCAGCAGCAGGAATACGCCAAGAAACACCGCGGCCTGCTTCCATGGCGCAACCTTCCGCCAGCTTCCGCCGCTACCGTACAAACCGGAAACGACCACAGGCATCATCAGCGTTATCGGAATCCACAGCCAATATCCGACCGGACGAACATAGCTCATCGCCGCTAGAAGACAGCCGCTCGCCACCGGCCAGCGCACCCCGCGATCTTCGGCCCACCACAGTAGGCAAAGCAACAGAAGAAGCAACAAAAAAACAAAAAGCGTCTCCGAAAGCAGGCGAACTGAAGACTCAACCGACAATGGCTCCAGAGCCATCAGGAATGCTGCCGCTGTGCCTGCCTGCGTGCGCTGAAAGACTCGCCGCGCCACCATCGCAGCCAGCACTACAGTGACTGCGCTCAGGACAATTTGCGATGTAACCACCAAAAGCTTCCTTCCCCACAAACCGCCGAAGACCATCGCATACAACGGATACCCAGGCGTGCGGTCGATCTCCACCGCGCCAGTCGTGCAGAAGCATCCATGCCGCAACATCTCCCAGCCGGGGCGAAGATAACTCGCCGAATCGCCAGCAGCAATCGCTGCTATTCCAGAGCGATGCCACGCGACCCAGAACAGCGCGGCTCTCACCAGCACTGCGCAGCCAACCGCAAATCCCAGGCGTTTCCACTCCAATCCCGATCCGTCCGCCTCCTTCATCGCTCTGCCTCTGCTTTCAGCGTCACGTCGGCATAGAACCTCTCCCACTGCGCAGCGATTGCCTCCATCGAAAAACGCTCTTCCACGCGCTGCCGTCCATCCCTTGCTCGGCGCACCCGCCTTTCCCGCGTCTCGCTCATCACGCGCAGCATCGCAGCGGCCAACGCTTCTCCATTGCCTTTCTCCACCACTTCTCCGCAATCCCCTACGATCTCTTTCACCCCTCCCACATCCGTGGCCACGATAGGAATCTCCGCCGCCATCGCCTCGGCAACTACCAGCGGCGCGCCCTCCCAGGCCGAAGAGCTAACAAATCCATCCGCAGCTATCATCAGCGCCGGAACGTCCGTCCGAGTTCCCAGCCATCGCACGCCTGCTGCGGATTCAATTTTCCTCAGCAGAGCGCGATTCTCCGCTTCGCGGCGATCCATCGCCACTCCGCCCACCACCCACAATTCGCAGCGCGTCTCCTCCGCACGCACTCGTGCAAAAGCTCGAAGCAGATTCGGATAATCTTTTGCGAGAGCAATGCGGCCGACCGCAATCCAGACAAACGCTTCTTTATCGGCCAGTTCTTCCCGCAACGCCTTGCGTCTCTGCATCTCCTGTTGACACTTCTTTCGACAGAAATCCCGGATCACAATTCCATTCGGGATTACAAAAATTTTCTCTTCAGCGGCCAATCCTTTCCGCGCAGTCTGTTCCCGCACCGCTTCGCTCACCGCGGTCGCCGCCGTCATCCATCGCCTGCTTGCGCGATACAACAGCATGCGCAGCCATCCACCTTCCACCACGTTATGAAATGTATTCACCACGCTGCCTTGGAAACCGCGCATGTGCAGCAGCCGTGCAAAGAGATTTGCCGGATAAGTGTGGCTGTGAAGAATCTCCGCATCGAAGGCAGTCAGGAAGAGCATCGCCGTCTTTTGCGCACGCAGCATTCCGATGACGCTTCGCTTCTGATTCAACCGCAGCACCGGAAGCTTCGTTTCCAGCTCCACCGCATCGCTGCGAAACAGAACCAGAATCAGCACCGAATGCCCGCGCCCGCGCATCTCGTCGGCCAGCAGCAGGGTCTGTTTCTCCGCTCCGCCAATCGCAAGCGTGCCAATGCAGTACGCGATACGCATGCACCTAGACTAAGCCACAAAAAAGCGAGAGACGATTTCCGCCTCCCGCGTGCGATACCTTCTCCCTCGATATCTTCTTAGCGGCTCACAACCAGCACAACGAAACTGCCCGGAACAATGCTCGGCCACGGATGCGGATTGGCCGCCGTTGGCGCTGGCCTCGGACCAAACTCTGCCGCCACCAGATAGACCTTGCCTGTCTTTTCGTCTAGCGCCATCGTCCGCGCGCTGCGTTGCGTCGGGACGTTCGCCACCACCGAATACTTCGTCGGTGAATCCTGGTGTAGAATCGTCAGACTGCCTTCCCCATTCGAGCTGAAGACAAGCTTCCGTATTGGATCGAATGCTGCCGCATCCGGTCCTTCTCCGATCGTTGCCGTCGCAACCACCTTCCCACTCACTCCATCCGTCATCGCCATTACCTTGTCGTGGCAGACGGAAAACAGCTTCTCGTTCTGCGCATCGATCGCCAGACCGCTCGGCGATTCACACGGAGCCAGCGGCCACTCCTCCAGCACCTTCATGCTCTTCGCGTCCAGGTGCTCCAGCAGGTTCTTGTCTTCGATATTCACAAACACTGACCCTTTGCCATCAGAAGCAGGAAACTCCGGTTTTCCCGGCAAAGGGATCGTCGAAAGCACTTTGTTCGAGCGCGTGTCGATCACCGTCGCGCTATGGCTGCTGCCATTGAACGCCCACACCGTCCCGGTAAATGCCTCATACAGCAGACCATCCGGATTCATTTCCGTATCGACCTTCTCCATCACCGTATGCGAGTGACGATCAAAGACCGCAACCTGATTCGATCCACCGTCGGAGATATAGCCATACTTCCCTGCTGCGTCGAATACGACCCCGTGTGTCCCCTTGAATCCAGGAATGTCCGCGATCACCTTGCCCGTGTCAGTATTCAGAACCAGAACATGCTTTCCGCGCGTCGCGTAAAGTTCTCCGGTTGCAGGATCGATCGACATATAATCCCAGCCACCCTCGCCGCCTATCTTCCATTGGCTCACCACGCGATAACCGGCAGATTTGCTCTGCGCCCGCGCTGCAACCGCCATCACCATCCCACACACCGCTACCATCCAGAGCGCTCGCATGAATCGACTTTTCATCGCACCGTCTCCTTTGTTCATACGCAGCTTTTGTCACTCCAGCACGCACGCTCACAAGCCTAACCGAGAATCTCCCGGTTTGACGGCCGCCTATTCCGAGC
>JAJZDO010000531.1 GCA_021805955.1 Acidobacteriota bacterium | reverse complement strand
GAACCCGCGTCCTACGAGCAATTGATGATCGTCGCCGCCGATGCGCCCGCCGGAAGCGACAGCGTCTTCTGGGCCCCCTATCTTTTCGGCGAACGCACGCCGCATCTCGATCCAGAAGTTCGCGCCGCCTTCGTTGGACTCACCGCATCGCATCGCCAGGCGCATCTGGTCCGCGCCGTGTTGGAAGGCGTGGCCTACAGTCTCCGCGATACCTTCACATTGTTTGCGGAGCTGGGCATTCCTGTGCGCGATGTGCGCCTCGGCGGTGGGGGCGCGCGCGGTCCACTCTGGCGCCAGATCCAGGCTGACATCTACGGCCGCCCAGTGGAACTGCTCGTCGCGGAAGAAGGCGCGGCCTATGGAGCGGCGCTGCTTGCTGGCGTGGGCGCAGGCGCATGGCCCGATGTTGACAGTGCCTGTGAGTCTTCCATTCGCGTTGCGGAAACGATCCAGCCCGGTCCCGACGCCCGCGAAGTGTACGAGCACGGCTATCAAACCTATCGCAAACTCTACCCCGCCCTCGCCACCCTCCGCAGCTAAGGTAAAAATGAAAACCTTCCATCCCTCCAACGAATTGTCATTCCGAGCGAAGTAGGCCCGGCGTAAGCTGGGCCTACGCAGTCGAGGAACCTGCTGTTCCTTTGAACCAGCGACAATTCGGGTGCCCCAGGTCTCGCTTCTGAGACCTGGGATTTTCCACCAATCATGCGATCTTCGTTTGCCTCGTATCGCCCGTCGAGGCCGACCCCGGCTCCCTGCATGGGGATGACGATAATCGGCTTCATACGACCGCACTGGACGCTTTTGCTCGTTTCTTCCACCACATGGAGATGCCAGTCAATACTTGAAGAACCAGCGTCAAAGACATAAAACAAGCGACTAGTTTCCCTGAATAGCCCAAAGAGTCTCCCGTATGAGCTTCGCCACTCAACCTGTTAAGTTTGCTGCCCAGTGAATCTGTCCGTGAGTTCCAAATTCTGGTTGCGCGCCCGGAGAACCGGTCCAGCCATATAGCGCTCGATCCATTGAAAGATCGATCTTCGGGGAACCGCATCTTCACCATGTAGTGCGAATCCCCTCGTCCAGGCATTACGACCCAGATCGGCGTTGCTCCTGGCAGTAAATGGCGCGCAAGGGAAACAGCATCGTCAGCCGAGATCTGTCGCTGGCTGTTCTGATCGGCGGACCGGGCTTTTCGACTTATCCTCGCCTTGTTACTTGAATGGGCCATCGAAGAAATCGTCGGATAAAAAGCCATGTAGGCACCGGTGGCTGCGAATAGCAGTAGAAACACAGAGGAGAGAAAGCCAACCGAATTGTGTAGGTCGAAGTAAAGATGTTCTCCAGTTGCTTTGGTGCGTACACCTATCCGCTTGAGTGGCCACCAAAGATAAAGCCCCGTGATGACCAAGAACATCAGAAAAAGCGCGGAGCATCCCCCCATGCCTGCGACTAGGTGCAATTGATGGACAACCACGGTGAATCTAACAGCGCTCAGCGTGCCAAGTATCTGTCCGGTGTATTGATTTACAAAAATCTGTCGCGGCAATCTTCTAGACCTGAAAATTGTGAACACATAAGATAAGTTCTGTCTCGCAGGAAATTGACATGCCCCAATACGTTCATTCGGTTTTAGCGCCGACACCACCTTGGCATCAAGTATTGTGAGCGGCAGGGGCTGGCCTCTGACCTCGACATCATAAAGTGAAGGATATAACGCATGTTCGATCTCAGGCTCAAAAGCCATGAGTGATCCTGTTGCGCCGAGGATTACGAGAAACAAGCCAGCAACAAGCCCAATGACCAAATGAATTTTTATTACTGGAGGAAGGCGGTGATTGGGCATGGTAATCCGCATGGAATAATCTCAACACGTTAGACTCGGCAAGGTTCGTTTCTCTCGAGATCGTGCAAGGTTTCTCTGTTGGCGGGTGGCCCAGGTCTTGAAGATGATGAGTCAACCACAACACCTGGGTACCCCAGGTCTCGATTTTGAGACCTGGGATTTTCTACCAGTCACGCAGTCGTCGCGTTTACCGCGTGTCGCCGGTCGCGTGCGATCCGGCTTTCTTCGCCCGCGTTTCTTCCACCGCTGCCTGCGCCGCCGCCAACCGCGCCGTCAGCAAGCGAAATGGAGAACACGATACATAGTTCAGGCCAATCCGGTGGCAGAACTTCACCGACTCCGGTTCACCGCCATGCTCGCCGCAAATCCCAACCTTCAGATTCGTCCGCGCGCTGCGCCCCTTGGTGGTGGCGATCTTTACCAGCTCGCCCACGCCTTCCTGGTCCAGCACCGCGAACGGGTCCTGCTTGAAAATTCCCTGCTGCATATACGCCGGCAGGAACTGGTTGATGTCGTCGCGAGAGATGCCGAAGGTCGTCTGCGTCAGGTCGTTGGTCCCGAAGCTGAAGAACTCCGCCTCCTTCGCAATCTGATCGGCCACCAGCGCGGCCCGCGGCAACTCGATCATGGTCCCCACCAGAAAGTCCACCGTCGCGCCCTTCTCTGTAAATACCTGCTGCGCAACCCGGCGGATAATGGCCGCCTGGTTCTTCATCTCTTCGATGGTGCCGATCAGCGGAACCATCACTTCCACGTGGACATCCTTGCCCTGTTTCCTGATGCCGACCGCCGCTTCAAAAATGGCGCGGGCCTGCATCTCAGTGACCTCTGGAAATGCGATTCCAAGGCGGCAGCCGCGCAGCCCCAGCATTGGATTGGTCTCGTGCAGCTCCTCCACGCGACTCAGCAGTTTGTGCAGCTCCTTCAATTTCGGAGAGCGCGGCTTCGTGATCTCCAGGCGTGCAATCTCCACCAGCAGATCTTCCCGCTTGGGCAGAAACTCATGCAGCGGCGGATCCAGCAGCCGAACCGTAACCGGCAGGCCGTTCATCGCTTTGAACAGTCCTGTGAAGTCGGCCCGCTGCATGGGCAGCAGCTTCTTCAGCGCGGCCTGGCGTTCCTTCAGATTGTTCGCCAGAATCATCGCCTGCATATGGGGCAGCCGGTCCTCGGCGAAGAACATGTGCTCCGTCCGGCACAGGCCAATGCCCTCCGCTCCAAACTGAATGGCCTGCTTCGCATCGCGCGGAATGTCGGCGTTGGCGCGAACCCGCAGTTTGCGCAGCGGATCCACCCAACCCATGAAGCGCACCAGGACCGGATCGTCCGGCGACGCGGGCAGAATGCCCAGCTTCCCAAAAATCACGCGGCCCGTCGTGCCGTCCATGGAAATCCAGTCGCCCTGCTTCAGCACCTTGCCCTTGACGCGCATTTCCTGGTTCTTCTCGCTCACGTTGATGTCGCCGGCTCCCGCCACGCAGCACTTGCCCATGCCGCGCGTCACCACGGCCGCATGGCTGGTCATGCCGCCGCGCGCCGTCAGAATGCCTGCCGCAACTTCCATGCCCGCGATATCTTCCGGCGTGGTTTCGGAGCGGACCAGGATCACCGACTTCATGCTTCCGTTCTGCGTGAACTTGACCGCATCTTCGG